>JBHLRV010000035.1:0-9335 GCA_048882205.1 Candidatus Thorarchaeota archaeon
GAGGTCACTGTTTAGTGACATAATCACGCCACGGTGAGAAGAATGGAGATTTTCCTTACGCTTGAAGACGCAAAGAGGCACGGTACGCAACTTGCAAGGCTGGGAAGAGCTCCCACAATCTACGAGCTTGGTACCGGGGAGTATGCCACAGTCATGAAAGGTAAATGGCCACCACCAAACTCTTGGCCTACAATGAAGTGGTCAGGGATTTCTGATGGCTGGATTCCAATCCTTGCCCGTCTTGATACTCTCAATCGGGCTCAGGAGGCATGTGGGCTGTTCAATCTTCTCGGTCACAATCCAATCATCGTAGAGTTTCCGGGAATAACCTTTGATGTCTTTCTCAAGGAGAGTCATGTTCCAAGCGGAGCCTGGCTCTATGATGCAACGGACGGCGAGAACCATGTGCGTCACATCCAGACCCCGAGATTCTATGATGAGGATGAGTCAGAAGATATTGACGTCCAGTTGAGAGTGGCTTGAAACATTCTGGTGTTAGCCTATCCTCTCTCCTAGAGACCAGTATTGTCCCGACATCGACAGGTAAGTGAACAGCTTGGCCTTTGCCGGATCGAATCGCTCATTCTCTCCAAGGATTGCTTCGTCAAGATGCACGGCCACAACCTCTGCAGTAAATAGGTCATGTACTCCAAGAGACTCCACCTTGGTGACTCTGCATTCTATGTTGATCGGGCACTCATCAATCATCGGAGACTTCACTATAGAGGCTGGTACGGGAGTAAAGCCGCACTCTGCAAACTTGTCATAGTCACGACCCGACTTTGTACCGGCGAATTCGGTGGCTTCGAGATGGTCTGTGGAGGGGATGTTCAGCACGAATTCATTGGCTTCTTTCACAAGCTCATAGCTGTGTCTCTGAGGTCTAATACCTACTACGACGGTCGGTGGGCTACTACAGACGTTTGCAACCCAAGATAGCGTGATGATATTGGGACGTTCCTTCCCAGCTACGCTGAGAAGAACGACAGGACATGGTACTACAGCAGTAGTTGGTTTCAGTTTCTTCTTCATGCTTCTTAGCGTGAAAGCATTGTACTTAAGAAAATGTCGTGGTCGCCAGATTTAAGACGAACCTCTGACCGGGCCAAGACAACCAATCTCAGGAGATTCCACACATGGTACGTGTGCTTATTGCAGATCCAGTTGCCGACTCGGCCGTGGCAATGATGAAAGATGCAGGGCTAGAGATAGTCATCAGAAACAAGGATGCAGATGGCCCAATTGAGGAACAGATCAAAGGGTTCGACTGCATTGTTGTCAGAAGTGCAACAAAGGTGAGCAAAGAGGTCATTGATGCTGCAGACAGCCTCAAACTGATTGTTAGAGCAGGTGTAGGACTTGACAATGTGGACCAAGATGCCGCAAAGAACAAGGGTGTCAAGGTTGCAAACACACCAGAGGCTCCAACGGTTTCTGTCGCTGAGATGGTCTTGGCGTTGATGTTCTCCCTAGCAAGGAATGTAGCGCCTGCAGATAGCTCAATGAAGGACAAGCGTTGGGAGAAGAAGAAACTTGGAGGCACTGAACTCTGGCAGAAGACGATAGGTGTCATCGGTTTCGGTCGAATAGGTTGCGAAGTGGCAAAGAGAGCAAAGGCTCTGGATATGCATGTTCTTGCCTATGATGTCATAGACATTGACGAGATGTGCATTACAATAGGTGCAGAACGCACTGATCTTGAAGACCTGCTGAAACGTTCCGACTACGTTACGCTACATGTTCCACTCGTCCCAGAGACTAGGGGGTTGATTGGAGATAATGAGTTCGAACTCATGAAAGATACGGCCTTTCTCATCAACACAGCCCGTGGTGGAGTTGTGGATGAAGAGGCGTTACTAAGAGCCTTAGATGAGGGCAAGATTGCAGGCGCGGGCCTAGATGTGTTTGAGAAGGAGCCACCGACTGAGTGGAGGCTTGTGAAGCATCCAAAGATAGTGGCGACTCCACATATCTCTTCATCAACAACTGAGGCTCAAGCCAGAGTGGGTGACTTGACGGCGGAGAAAGTGATTGCAGAGTTCAAGTGACCAGGAAGACTATTGCACCGCATTAGAACCCAATCGCTACACCTTTAAGAGAATAGAATCGGAGAGATGATGGCCTAGGACATGAGTTGTCATGTTTCTATAGCCAAACCATTTCCTTTGTTTAGGCGGATACGTCCGCAGGGATGTGGCCCTCAAGGGCTGAACCACAAGCAAAGCGAATGAATCACAACAGAGGATGGTATTGCATGCCAACGGCTTACAAGTACATGAATGAGAGTTGGATTAAGGAACAACAGGAACGTTCCGAGAGTGTGAGAGGTCGGCTGATAGTCTGGAGGAAACAGGGCACTATCGTGCGACTTGAGAAGCCAACTAGACTTGGACGAGCACGGGCCCTAGGCTACAAGGCAAAACAGGGCTATGTAGTAGTCAGGATCAAGACCGGAAGGGGGCCTCGCGAGAAACCGAGACCACGGATGGGAAGAAAGCCAAGGAGTATGGGTGTCACTAGATACACACCTCAGAAGTCCCGCCGATGGATTGCTGAAGAACGTGCTGCTCGCATGTACCCAAACCTTCGTGTCCTGAACTCTTACTGGGTCGGCTCCGACCACAAGTGGGTTTGGCACGAGATTATCATGGTCGATCCCAATCATCCAGTCATATACAACGACCCAGCAATAAACTGGATATGCGATCCTGTTCAGAAGGGTAGAGTGAGTCGTGGACTTACTTCTGCGGGCAAGCGAAGCAGGGGCCTCAGAAGAAAGGGCACCGGCGCTGAGAAGATCAGACCGTCTCTCGGAGCCAAGGGCAATCGCGGTAAGTAGGTCAGGGACTCTCAACAGAGGAGTCGAGGATTCTGTTTGTCAGTAGAATTGAGGCTCGTGCGTACTCGCGAGCGACAGAAGTTGACGAGAGGGTGCAGACTGCGCTCTTGAACCTCTATCCAGAGAGTGCTCATGAGAACGTGAGAATGAGCGTTGAGAAGGTTGATGCGCATCAACAGGGCCGGATCGTGATACTCTATTCGGTATTAGAGGACAAGAGAGCGTGTGAGAATGCATTTAATGTGATGGTCGGTAGACTTTCCGAAAGTGACAGGACCTACATCATACGAACGCTTCATTTGAGACTAGATGAACAATGCTCCTTGTTTCTTAGAATTGATAAGCAAGCGTCTTTCTTGGGTAGGATGCAGCTGGCCACAGGGCCGGATGTCATCAGCGTCAGGGTGCACCTAAGGCAGTATCCACGTTGTGTACCCTCAGAAGCAGAGGCTTTCCTGATTGAACTTCTGCAGCCGCATCGAGGTCCAAGCTAATGGCAATCGACATGAATGTAAGAGTCCCAACGGATGAGAGTCTAGATGCCTTCATTGAAATGGCGAGTGGGTTGGGGTTGAAGGGGATTGCATCGACACTTTCAGGAAGAGAGCCGATCAATAGAGCTAATGAGAACATGACTCTGTTTACTCGCACCGACATCAGTAGGAAAGGTCTAAGAGCTGTGAAGAAGGCCGTGGAAAGGGCTCGACTCCAGTCGGCGATTGTCGCTGTATCATTGCCCGAAACTAGTGTGGCAAATTGGGCAGCAAATGACAGCAGAGTTGACCTCCTGACACTTGATGAGCCCCTCAAAGGAACTAGCCTGAGAAGAAGCACAGCGAAGTTGGCGGCGGCTTCAGACACTGCCTTAGAGATCCCAATCTCACCACTCTTGGGACCGTCAGGGTTGACTAGGTCAAAGATTCTCAAAGTGTTCAGGGAGAACACTCAGACCGCTCTAGATGCAGGAATGCCAATAGTCCTTTCCAGTGGTGCAGCTGAACCGATCGCCTTGAGAGCACCAAGAGCGCTGTGTTACGTGGGCCTCTTGTTTGGACTTAACTGGAACGACTGTGAGAAGGCAGTATATGAGAATCCAGACAAGATAATCGCGAGAAATGAAAAACGACTCACCAATGACCATCTTGGACCTGGTATTGAGATTGTCAAGAGGGGTGGTTCCCCTTGAAGAAGAAGAGGAAGAGGTACGTGCGCTTTCGTCTTCATATGACTGGACCTGTGGTAAGCGGCAAGCAACTCTCAACTGCTATCCGTACGAGTATGCTCTCCATCTATGGTGAGGTCACTGTAGCCGATTCAAGATTCTTCCTTAACGACTATGATGAGGCCAGCGGACATGGAATTCTACAATGTAGCGCAGACCTGCTGGAGAAAGTAATCACTTCCGCAGTCTTGTTGGCATCCGTTGAAACAACACAGGTTTCTTTTGAGCCCATCAAGACCTCTGGTACCATTAGGGCAGTAAGGCGATGACCGGCTTATGTCAGTACTATCTTGACCTCTACGACCTCATCCTCTTCTAGAAGGTAGGCCCGTGTTTCCCAACTGCCGGTTTCCCTTGAAGCAATTGCCCAGACTACAGGATTCAGACGCATGTTCTGTAGATCTCGGGATGATGGTCTGGGAGGGGCAGGATGTGAGTGGAAGATGCCGACACACTCCTCACCACGTGCTTCAGCCTCGATGAGCAGCTGGTACTCTCTCTCTGGATCAACGGCGAATGATGTTGTAGAAATAGCTGTGTTCTCTAGTAGCTCCAACTTGGTGACTGAAACCTCTGCCCCCTTGACATGCCCAAAGAGAAGAGCAACTGACTCAAGAGGTAGTCCATCCTCTGCATGGCTGTGCAAACGGTCTAGAGTGGCTTTGGGCAGGAGGAGTATGGTTTGCATCACACTTCACCAGAGGGCTGGAATGGGAGCTTGATGTGTCTATAGGACCTTGAGTTCTTCTCCAAGAATCTTCTCTTCCTTTGCAGACATGATTGCATAGAGCTCTATGTGGTCTAGCAGACCAGGAGCGCTCCTGATCTTCTTCTCCAGCAGCTCTTGAATCTGGAAGATACCCGATGTGTTGTTCATTATGACATCGATTCTTACCGTCTTTGCTTCGCCCTTTCTTATCTTAACTCTCTCAATTGCCATCGCTGAGGCAGAGTGAATGTTGACGCTACCAGCCTCAAATGGAATACGTGCACGACCTTTGGTCATGTCAAGGGCATCAGCAATGCCAACAATGCCGGCCTCCACTGTGAGCGGAGGTGCGGCCATGTCATGAGAGTATATCGCATGAAGCACATGTCCTCTCATGTGTACTCGCTTACGGATGTCATGAGGATAGACCTTGGCTAGAATCCTGTCTAGGATTGAGTTTGCCAATACAACCGTGAATATGTCATGGTTGGGACGTGCGACGGCCATCCCCAAATCGTGCATGTAGCATCCAAGGAACACCACCAGTTCAGCGTCCTCCAGACCTCCCGTTTCTTCCTGAACTATGGATGGTCGGAGCCCTTTACTCAATTCCCGGAGAAGGCGGATTCCATTCATTGCAACTATGAGTGAGTGTGTATGGCCGTGATCAGAATAGCCCATTCTGTCAATTGCCATTCGATTCGAGTCCTCAAGTAGAGCTTGTACTTCATCATCTTTCTCAAGCTCGTCAAACGCTACTTTGCACAGTTTGTTGTCCTTGAGCGTCTTACGCACTCTGTCTTTCAGGGTGAATCTCTGTTTCTGTGTCTTTGTCATTTGTCTAGCACCCTCTATTTCCTATTGTATGTCTTTGTGTTTCTGTCTTCCCCCTCACAAGAATCCGAGGGGTGTCTGGTAAAAGTGGTTTCGTTTCAGGCAGAAGGTCAGAAGGACTCCTCTTTTACTCTCTATGTGGTGAGCAGCTCTGTACTACGTAGAAACTGACGCCATTGTTTCCTGTGAACTCGTGCGAGTGTCAGGATTCGTCAGTCGCCTCTTTCTCAGGTAGTATACTGTTACAATCAGTAGATATAGGATATATCCAGTTACCTCGAGAAACGACGGATTGCCATTGTAGCCAAACAATGCCTTGGCCAAGCCGCCAATTAGGCCGTTCTCATGAAGTAGAGGATAACTCCCATCTGGAAGGAGAGGTGGATTGATGTTCCAAACCTCAATGGGCCCGATCAGGAGTAGTCCAGCCTCTTGGAGCTCATGTATACCATAGGCGATCATTCCGGCAGCAAAGAGAACCAGAAGAACCGAAGTTGTATTGAAGAATGACTTTAGGCTGACGCGTAGAGATCCTTGGTAGATGCCGACTCCAATGACCGTAGCTAGGAGTAGTCCTAATGTCACTCCAACGTAGGTAAGGGACCCTTCCTGAAATGCAAGAGCTGCTGTAAAGAGGACCAACTCGACGCCCTCTCGTAGAACCAGGGCGAAGGCAAGAAGCGCTAGGCCTATGCCACTTTCCATTCTTACTCCTTTGCCAACCGATTCCTCAATCTCGGATGCAATCCCAGCACCTGCGTTCCACATCCAGAGAACCATTGTGGTCAGGAGAAACGCGGCAATCAGGACTACGGAGCCTTCGAACACCTCTAATATGGGTCCTTCAAAGGCGCTCCAGACAAGTGCCATGACTGCTGCCACGCCAATGCTTGCTACGAAGGCCATGATGGTCCCGCCCAGCACATAGCGATTCAGATCTTGTCGATTCGTCTTTCTCAGATACGAGAGCATGATTGCTATTATCAGCGCGGCTTCAATGCCTTCTCTCAGCGAAATGATTGTTGGAGCGACTATCATTGTTAGACCCGTCTAACTTTTATGTTGTTAAATGCCTTTCTTCTACGGCACTTCTAAGAATCATATGAGTCGAAACTAATGATTCCCCTAAGGAATCCGGGTGGGCTCTCCTCCTAATGATTCATGCAAGAGAATATCGATTAACTATTGTTAAAACTTTGTCTGATGAGGCATAGTAATTGCCGGGAGTCGTTGGCCTATTTCCTCACTCGGGCTATCGTTCCGCCAGTCACTCTGAGGATCTCATTTGGAGATATCCTGAGAAGATGGTAGTCAGTCCCACCGCCCCCGATCACACTGTCCATCATCATCACATGGGTGTCAACTAGGACCTGGACCCCTGCTATGGATATTGGAGGCGTCCCGCCTACTCTGTAGCCCGTCAGTTCTAGTGCCTCCTCTGGTGTGGCAAGTGTCGGCGGCTCAATCCCCAGTGCTTTAGCTATCCTCTTTGAACTAGCACGATCTTTTCCCATAACTATGGCGAGAATTGGCTCCCCTTCACAGGTTCTGAAGACAACTGTCTTGATGATGTGGTCTGGCGATATGCCTAGCTGTTCGGATGCGGCGGCGACAGAATGTACGCGTCCCTTCATTGTCAGGATCTCGGCGGCTGTACTGCTCTGTTCAATGTACTTCTGGAGATTAGTATTGTCAAGTATCATCGTTTCTGTCACTCATCGGCGACTTGTCGAGCTAAGTAGATAATTCCACCCAGATGGGTCCGGCATAAGTGATTCGGCCGTTGTCAGCGACTACACGTATGATATAGAAGTCTGCTCCGTCAGTGTTCAACGAAGCTGGATTCACGGGATTGTCACTGTAGTCGTTGATGAAGTGCTGTCCATTGACCTCAACACAGCTCTCTTCACCATAGGCAGTTCCCGTAATAGGTACGGCATCCAGATAGGTAATGGATGTCACGGGCTCGGTCACTGAGATCCGAGTGAGAATCTCGCCATTCTTGATTATCTCTACTGTTGCTGTCCAGTCTGGGCTCCATCCTGTGGTCACTGAGGCAGCAGTGCTCTTAGTACCCGCAGGGGCTCCATCCTGAGCAAGAAACACGCGTATCTCACGTGCTACCAGCCCACTTCCCACCTCCAGTGTTGAGTTGTCACCTACTCTTGTACCATTTATGGTGAAGTCAAGGATGGGACGTCCGTGGTCTGAATTAGAGAAGATTCTCCCCATTTCAAGACCAGTGAAGATTGACTCACGACTCAGTTGCGTGGCGTACACTGCTGTGAGCCCTCCCGGATAGGGGTGTTCGTTCCGGGTATGCCACATGCTCCAAGGACGCTGATGCCCGACGAATGCTGGTGTGTGGCTAATTGAATGACCCGGATGCCCATCGTGTTGGTCACTCGCTGCGTACAGAGTCATGCGCTTGCCCATCTTGAAGGCATCAATGATGGAGGACCCGTTTACGTAGTCTGGGGGAGGATCGATGGCTCCAACATAGTTCAGCTCGTGCCTCTGTTCAAAGAGAAACTCGCCATGGACCGAAGTGACTTCGGCCAGTTTCACGTATTTGGAATTGATGTAGGTCCAGTCTTGAATGTAGGCCAATTGTGTAGTGTGATGAGGAAGAGCCAGTGCTCTGGAGTCAGTGGCCTGCGTGAAGTCGTCCAGTGCCTGCCATAGAAGGTCTGTGGTGGGAATGACGAGATAGGACAGAATGGGACTCTTGAGTAGTTGGTTCCCGCTGAAGACGCATGTGTAATGGCCGGTTTCGACCTGTGTCCACTCGATTCCTTGAAAGGTGACGAAATGGCCGGGATCGTTTGCTGCGTTCGTGGCCCTCTCAAGAGTGTCCAATGCACCTGGAATGAATGTCATTATCTCTCCGTGGTCAGTGAGTGCACAGAAGTCGATTCGGGCAACGTTCCGTGCGAAGTAGAACGAGTGTTCTGGCGAGCCTGTCCCGTCCGACAGTTCTGTATGTGAGTGAAGGTCTCCCCAGAAGATACGAGGGTCTGTTTCCGAGAGCCCTCTGACAATGATTGGGTTGCTGTAGTAGGTGTTTTGTGTCACAGAGTCCTGAACGAGAATATAGTGAATCCCTGGTGTGTAGATGGTTGTTGAGAAGACGTGTATTCCGTTGTCTTTTCCGTCTCTAATCTCATAGGCTATGTCTGAACCGAAGCTCTGTCCCGTGAATGTATAGACATCAGGCAGATCTACGGTGACAGCTGCAATTGGAGAATACGTTGTCAGGTTGTAGGACTCGATGGAGAACTGAATCTGTCCCTTGTAAGTAGCACTCAAGCGCTCATACGCGTCCCATGCCTCTACTGTGATCTCAAAGCCAGTGCCGGTGTTAACATATGAGGAGGCGTGTATCCACAAGAAACGTGTTTCGTTGTCGAACATGACTCCAAGGTCTACATCGACGCTTGACCAGAGTGCCACGGGAACAAGCACTATCAGGAGCATCAATGGCATCCTAATCTTCCTCGGCAGTGCCTTACCAAAACTGTATAGCGTGGAAACCCAGACCAATGATTTGCCTCTCCTCTGGACCCAGAACCCCATAGCCTCGAAGACGATAAGATATGCCACAAAGGGGATTGTTCCAAAGAAGAAGGCTAGTTTTAGTGGAGAAAGACCAGATCCAGTGTGTGCAACAAACGTGCTGATTGCACCAGAGTAGGCAAGAGCGACGCCATGACTCCTCCATCTAAAGTCAC
>JBHLRV010000036.1:0-8961 GCA_048882205.1 Candidatus Thorarchaeota archaeon
CTATCTCGAAAGCCTAATAAGAGCGCCAAACGGTCGAGTGCCGAAGTAGGTGGTTGTGACAGTGAGCTTCGATGAATTTCCAGAACCGCAGGTGAAGTCTCCGAGCAGTGTACGTACTCGACCAGGTCGAGGTTTCAGCATAAAGGAAACTGGGCAGGCCGGATTGAATATCAATGAAGCTCGCCAAATGGGGCTGATCATAGATCTCAGACGGAAGACAGTCCATCTGGAGAATGTGGAAGCTCTGAAGCAATACGCAAAAGAGATGAAAGCGATTGCTGCGGAGGTTTCCAGGCCCAAGACCAAACCCAAGGACAAGGCCAAAGCCAAACCTAAGCCTCCTAAGAAGAAGCCTCCAAAGGTATCAGAGGCCGCGGTTGCAGAGTTGTCCTCGCTGAGAGCCGTGAAGAAGGCAGAGGCTGAGAAGCTGGTGGCAGCAGGAATCAAGTCCCTTTCTGACCTCGCCTATTGCGATATTGACAAGGTCATCAAGAAAACTGGGATCGATGAGGATAGAATCGTTGCGATGGTCAAGGCGGCCTTGAAGGAAGCCTGAGTGAGATGCATCCAGAATAGGGGGTTATTGAGCTGGACTATTCCCGGCTCACCGGCGTTTTGCAGCAACCATTCGACATAGGCCGTCCGGTTATTATGCCAGATTTCTTCGTCGATCATTTCATAATTGATAGAAGTCTGGAAGATTTCATTCAGGGACTCCGTCAACTGGCAAAACAGGGCGGCGGAAATCTACTTGGCAGTACACAGTTCATCCGCAGAGGTGGCAATGCTGTAAACACGGCTTCCGCTCTTCTCTCCCTGGGCCTGGATCCGGTTCTGATTGTCACTACTGATGACTATGGCGCAAAGATACTCCCGACTCTCGTTCATCCAGACCTCGACCTATCTCACATCCACAAAGATGGTAGACTTTCCTCAACAGTTTCAATCGAAGTAGACTACGAGGGACGACGAGTGAACTTGATGGTCAGCGATAGTGGTTCAGCTTCTGAATTCTCTTTCTCTGATCTAACTAGTACTGATTTGGATGCTATTCGGGAGAGCAGTCTTGTCGCACTACTAAACCTTAACCATAATGCCGATGCACCAAGGCTAGCTGTTGAGTTATTCGAAGCGGTTTCGGAGTCTTCTAACGCTAGGAAGTTCATCGACGTCGGAGATCCTTCTGGAAACCAGGGAATCATTGAGCCACTTGCTAGACAAGTGCTGTCGGATGGACTTGTTGATATAATAAGCCTGAACGAGAATGAGGCAAGGTGGTTCGCTTGGGCTTTGTCAGGTAGAAATGACAAATGGAAGAGTCTGTCCTCCAAACACGAAGATTGGCTGTCTGCAGCGCAGCTAGTTTCCAAAGAAACCGGAGTAAGAGTCGACTTGCATACTCAGTACTTTGCCGCGACAATAGCTGAGGAGAATCTCATTGTCGCACCGACCTTCAGGACAGAATGTAGAGTTACCCTTGGAGCTGGAGATGCATGGAATGCAGGTGACATCCTTGGGACTCTTCTGAACCTATCCGAGAATGACCGGCTGACTTTAGCTAACACCGTTGCAGCTTTGTATGTATCCTCCACCACTGCGTCCCATCCGTCGTTAGAGGAAGTGGTCCAATATCTGGGATCTGAACCCCCACTTGAGGAAATCGGCGAAAGACTTGTTAGACGTAAATGATAATTGCTGGATTGCTACTCATGGGATGTCTAGGTCGTCAGTGATTTGGAACTAGAGCGAGTCCTCAGCAAATTGAAGTTCGATGAAGCTGTTAGTGGATACGCTCTCATAACAAACGACGGTCAACCGTTCCTATCGTTCTCGCTGCCGGATGAAGTACTGCCAATGGTTCAGGGAGCCCTTAGGATCCACGGGGGTTCTTTCAATCTGATCAATGTAATGACAGACAGAGGGATTGTCATTCTTGCCAGAGCTGACAAGAACTGGGTTCTGGCTGTCCTCTTTTCTCCTGACCTCCAACTAGGAGTTGCTTTGCAGAAGACCAAGGAGGTCGTCGATCTCATGAAAACTGTAGTATTGCCTCCTCCACCCCTGCCTATTCCTGAACCTATTGTTACCCAAAGTGTGGAGGCAGCAGGTACAGTTTCGAAGGATTCAGTGCTAGAAGCACCTCCTGTTGAACCACGGATGACAGTTGAAACTCCCCCGGTGGAGGCTCCTCCTCTAGTCGTGGAGGTCCGACATGGATGCGTTGTCCATCGAGCTGCAATGTTCAATGAAGCGATGACCCTCGATGCCGCCCTGAACAACGAACTCAAAATACAGTTCTCTAATCTAGGAATTGATGTTCTACTCATGGTTGACGAGAAGCGGACTGCCTTTAAGATATCCGAGAGTCTTGGGAGGAGAACCGAGCAGGTCTTTGATGTCATCAAATGGTGTGTCCGTAAGCAGATCGTTTCTATTGAGTGTCCCGAAGAACAAGAAGCTGGAGACATCGAGATTGTAGAATTACCTCTTTTCGAGGGTGACCTCAACAAGGTCAAGAACGAGCACAGGGAGCTCTTGGCTATGTGCAATGGTGAACGCACGCTCCAAGAGATTTCCAAGCTTCTCGACATTCCATATTTCAAGGCATTACAAAGCATTATACCCTATCGAGGAAAGACTCTAACGTTTATACGCAAAGGAATGAGATCTGAAACACAAACTGAGGTGTGATGTAATTGGGAATTAAAGGAAGGCTGGCTTGGACATTCAGAATCGACAAGGTGTCGAGGGTGTTGTTTCAGGCAAGCTATCGAGAACTAATGAATCTGCTAATGACAACCAGCGGCAGTGTTGACGAAATCAATCGCAAGATGCAAGCGATAGGCTTCAGAGTTGGTGAAACACTCTTGATGGACTACGCTGATAGAATCAGAGAGCACGCAGCGGCGTTCGCAGAGTTCTCGAGTACGCTGGGACTGGCCTACAAAGTAAACTCGGGACAAGAGTTCTCTGACATCTGGATAAGTGACGACAAACGTACAATCAAGTTCACTGATGCTGACTGTCCAGTGTGCGCAGGTGTTGTGATTACGGACATGCCCGGACTGCAATACTGTGCAATAGTCAGTGGTGTATTTGACGCGGTCATGGACCTCCGTGGATTCGAGGCAGACAGTTACCAGGAATCGTGTCGGGCCCTGGGGGACGATGTCTGCACATGGACCCTGAAGCTCAGGTAAGGGAAGAAGTAGATCCCATGTGACGACGGTCTAGTGGTTGCTCGGACAGTCATTGACCACGGCCGTCGCGCATATGTATAAATAAGCACAATCCAAAAACACCACAGTATCACTTGTCGGAGGACCGCCTTTGGGTCAGACGCTTGGAACTTTCGTAGGACTGATTACGGCATTTGCTATTGCTTTTGTAATCCTAACCCTTGGAGGGATTATGCCGGAGGATCTCATCTCGACTACAATCGTCAATGACTTCCTGGGTTACCCTGATTTGGAGATGCGCCTCGCTGTTGTGGGCACGGTTCTCTATCCAGGACCTGTAGGCATCTCTGGCTTGGGGGCCATTCTCGGTACCGGAGCTCAGGGTGGCACGGTCCTGATGGCACTTGCGTGGGGCACAGGTGGCCTGGTGGCCGGTTTGCTGGCAAGAGATATTCTTTCAGGGATTCTGGCTTCACTATTCGCGGTGGTCATAGGCGCCTTTCTTACTTGGATTTTAGTTTTCGTCATTCAGACTGCTGACTTCCTTGCTCTTTTTGGAGGGCCGTCCATGGTTCTCCTAGAAGCAATACTCTATGGCTCTCTTTACCCCGCAATAGCGGCCGTAGTAGGAGGCATTCTCGGCGGCGGAATTACTAGAGAACGCTGAGTCATTCGATGTCCAGTCGCTAGCTTTCAGCAAGTCGTCGTCCGCAGTTTGAGCACAGTATGGGTCTGGATTTGAAGACTGCGCCACATTCACAGACTGTCTGTATCTTCTGGGGTGGGGGCAATGTCTTTCCCCTTTGGAGGATTTTGAGTATTCTAACAGTGGGTACTGAAGATAGCAGCGAAAGGCTAGCGACGATAATCGAAGAAGCGAAAAGGAAGACCAAGTCCCAGTTTCGATTCGGGCTCGTCCAGAAGATAGGTTCTAGCACTAGGATTGATGTCAGGGTCAGAAGAAACACCACTATGCCGGCCCATACTGAAGTTCTTACCGCATTCCAAGATGACTTTGAGAACAGGCCAGTGACTATCCCAACTACCAACCAAGATGCCAGATATAGGCCGATAGTCTCTGAGTCTAATAGATACGGAAGGGCTTGCTGAAGTTGGGCAGCCCCATGAAGCAGTATCCAGAAGCTATCGAAAGGGCTCGGATACGGAGTGGGTTCCAATGCCAAGAATGTCACCAGAAACCATGCTCCGACGAGAGCTCCCACAAGCCCACCCAGTAGGTTTCTCATGTTGTGGTTTCCTCACCGACTGAAGTCCTGCCACAGCGTACAGTCAGACCTCTTAACGCTTTCCACGTCATCTTCATATCGACGGGACCTTGTTCTCGTGTTTGTTTCTCGAATCAGTGTCAAATGGCCGTTTCCTGCCACCGCAATCCTTTTCAGACCACTTTAGGTCTGACTCGCGTACATGCAAGTCTAGGGCAGTCCAGAGCGGCAAATAGGTGCAATTAGATGAATGGTGACTTGGAGCGCGCACTCTCAAAACTGAGGTTTGACGATCAAGTGCTGGGTTACTCCTTGTTGACCAGAGCAGGGCGACCGTTCGTCAGCTTCTCAATTCCAGCCGTGCTATTCCCTCGCGTGAGAGACAGCATAAACCTGTACAAGTCCGAACTGCGTCTCATGACAACTGACGCTGAGGAGGGCCTTGTGGTTCTTTCTCCTGTGGACAATAACTGGATTCTCACAGTGCTCTACGTCAAGGACCTGCAGCTTGGTCTGGCGATTGCCAAAACAAAGAATGTGCTGAGGCTGCTGGAGGGTATCGCACTACCTCCTCCTCCCGAGGACTTTGAGGACTCTGCGGAGTCCAATCTCAAGGTCCTTGAGAGCATTGCACTCCAAGCGGCATCCACCACTCAAGCATCTTCGGAAGCAGACGCGTCGGTCGAGGCTTCGGACGGAACGGAGTCCGAAACAACTCCCTTCTCATCCATGCCAGAACGACCTCTTGAGTCGTTCAGCGTAAAGCCAGAAACGATTCCTAAGAGGGGAACAGCATACCAGATTGCTCTTTCGTTGGAGTCAGATCTTAACAATGAGATGAGGGAAACGCACAGAAACTTCGGATTCGACGTCCTTATGCTTGTTGACGGCACAATGAGTGTATCCCAAATAGCTGATTCCATGTTTCAGTCAAATGAGAGGGTTATAGAGCTCCTGAAATGGGCGGCCTCGAAGTGGATCGTGGACGTGCCAGAGGCGAAGGAGGAAGTTCCGACATCAGAATCGACCATTGGCAAACTAGTCAAGTGCCCTCGGTTCGAGGGTGATCTGTCCAAGGTGAAGAGTGGCGAGGTTGAGGTTCTAAGACTGTGTAATGGTACTCGGACGACAGAAGAGATTGCCGAGCTGGCACGCATCCCACATCACAAAGTGGTCGAAACAATTGCAAGGAACAAGAAACACGGCATCAAGATGATTGGAAAGACCGTCTAATTGAGAATAGCCATGAGGTTCTAATACTATGTCGAAACTAGAAAATCCCTTGTTTGTAAGTCTCTACTCTCAAATGGTTGGCACTGTCCTCTCTGAAACGAACAACGTTGAGGAAGCCAACCAAAGACTGCGCGACCTTGGCCGAGAAATGGGATACCATATCTACCTGTCTACAGACCTGGCTGAGAAGACAAAAGAAACGGTTACAACCGGCGAGGATATCGCAAAGCTGGTAGATTCTCTGTTTAGAGCACTATACAACAAGAAACCCACAAACATTGATAGAACCTCCCGAGGATCAGTAAGTGTGACGGACAAGGACTGCGTCTGGTGCCAAGATATCACCTTAGAGGGAATGAGAGGTTTTGGATATTGTGAAGGTTTCAGTGGCATCCTTGAATCGATTCTAGAGTTCAAGGGAGTTGAAGCCAAGGTGTTCCAAGAACTATGTCGAGCCACAGGAGCCTCAATTTGCACTTGGAACATTCATCTTCCATAAGATGCCAGCACAAAGCACTTAACACGCGTTGTTTTCCTCGGTTGAATGGAGACGCCAAGATGTCTAAACGAGAAGAAGTGCTCCCTTGGTGGCAGGGAAAGCTAAAGGAGAGAGACCTAATGCGTGCGTTCTTCTCGAAGACTTGGAACAAAATCGCAAACCGCATAACGTTCATGTTTCCTGACAGTGTGAAAGACTTGTTCTACAGCGCTGGGCGTCTAGCCGGTCTCGAGGCACAACGGGAGTACTTCAAAACTGGCAGACAGAAGCCTCCTGGAAACTTCAAGGGAATCGTCGAGTTCATCAGGACCGTTCTTACGTTTCTCATCGTCCCGTTTGGCGATATTACGATAGAGAATATCTACAAGGCCGCGCTCGACGAGGAGGGAGTCATTCGAATCCAAGACAATCCCTACGCTTCGGGCTATGAGTCCAAAGAACCCTCCTGTTTCTTTCTCAAGGGCTTCATAGAGGCTGTAGTAGAATACCTAGTAGATTTCAACAGAATCGAGTATGAGAAGTTGGATATCTCTGAAGACACATGCATGTCTTCTGACGCAGACGCCTGCAGATTCAAGATCACTCTATCACATCCTTCTCCGGAATAGTTGCATTAATAGTACATCCCTTGCCCATACGTATTGCTTAATTGGCCAGATGAGCAAGCCAGAACGGTGGACAGACCATATGGTTTCAGCGAGAACCAGCAAAGCCATCATCGGATTCTCCCTTCTCCTTCTGGGATCCGGTCTTGCAGGGTTAGTTCTGTTTGGCTTCGGTACTGGTGGTGAGTTCCTGGTTGTCCAAGACAACTCTCATTCTTTACTGTCTGCCCCTGTGTTGTCAGAACTCGACCTGGGACTAGGCTGGTTCAAGAACACTACCTCCCTTGGTGTCGAGTTAGGGTCACTTGTCGTCGAATTTGGAACATCTGTGATCCTTCCTGAAGGACTGTCACGATCAATTGTCACAGGCTCACTCTTCATCGTGATTGGGACAGTTTCAATAGACCGAAAGGAGCATGAACATCCTCAGAAGCTAAGAGATAGAGTGTTGGATGTAATCGCCACAAATCCCGGTATACACCTGAGAGAACTCCATCGAAGCATCGGCTGTGCGATGGGCGCCCTTCAATACCATCTAAACAACCTTGAGGATGCTGAAGTAATCTTCTCTATGCGGAATGGCAACACACGGCATCTATATCGAAAGGGCTATTGCGAAGATGAACAAGTGCTTCGACTATCATCTCTCGCGAGGAATCCGACAATCGAGTCGGTACTAAGAGAGTGTATGGCCAATGGCCGAATCACACAGGCTGAACTGAGTAGGACTCTCTCACTCGACAAGAGCTTAGTTTCGTACTACGTGACCGCGCTAGTGAAAGCAGACATTCTCCACGTGATTAGGGTGTTTGGAAGAGAACGGCCGTTGATCCTAAGTGACTGGGCAAGAACATCTCTTGACAACCTTGAGCTGCTGGTACAATAGTTGAAGTACCTCTACCTTTATCTTTCAACGGATGTGAGGCTGGAGTCAGGGTTGTCAGCCGACATTGCCTGACCCCCTCTACCGACTACTCCAGGAGGCCCATTTGATGACTGATGAGGATGTCTGGATTGCCGATGACACTTACGATGAAATCGACAGCGAAGAACCAGAAGTCGTAACTAATGCTGTGCGTCTGGTGAACGTTTCCAGGAAATACAGCATTGGAGTGCGTGAGATAGAGGCGCTCCGTGATGTCACACTTGCTGTCAAGATGAATGAGTTTGTTGCAATATCAGGGCCGTCTGGTTCGGGAAAGACGACACTTCTTAACATCATCGGAGCGATAGACCACGCGTCCGAAGGCCGAGTCTTCGTCATGGACGTGCCAATTGGAGACTATGATGAGTCGTTCCGGGCGACCTTTCGGCTTGCGAACACTGGTTTCATCTTTCAAAGCTATAACCTCATTTCGACACTGACTGCCCTTGAGAATGTCATGTTCCCTATGCAGCTCTCGGACAAACCTCTCCCAGAGATAAGTGCCGACGCATTGAAACTGCTCAAGAAAATAGGTCTTGATGACCGCGTAGACCATCTTCCTTGGCAACTAAGCTCGGGCGAACAGCAAAGAGTTGCAATTGCCAGGGCAATGGCAAACGACCCCCCAATAATCCTCGCAGACGAGCCCACGGCGAACTTAGACTCGGTGAGTGCCAATATGGTTCGCGACCTCTTACGAGAACTTCATAGTCATGGCAAGGCTGTCATTGTGATGACACACGACAAGCACATCATCAACACCCCGGGTGCACGTCATCTCAAAATGGCTGACGGAGAGTTGGCAATAGATGTCTGAGCAGGACTACGCCTCAAAGGACATGAAACGTAGGCCTTTCCGGACCACCCTGATTCTATTATCGATGACTAGCGTTGTCACAGCGACTACCTTCCTCTTCCTGTTCGGAAATGTCTTGCTTGATGTGACATCCTTTGTCACTTCAAGTGATACAACTGCGTCACTTGAAGTGTTCTTTGAAACCTTCATCTGGGCCACGCTTCTTCTTGCTCTAGTCCTAGGCGTTGTCGTCATATCAAGTACTGTGTCCCTTGAGATGGTAACTCGTAGAAAGGACATCGGGTTGATGAAGTCCATAGGCACTTTGATGGATACGATTTTTGATCACTTCATGGCTCAAGCTGTCATAATGCTTGGATCAAGTGTGGTACTTGGTATCGCCATAGGTGCAGTCCTATACCTAGTTGGTCTCTCGTGGTTGGCATCGGTGGTCCCTACACTCACCATCTCGGCAGACTTCCCCTTGCTTCAAATTGC
>JBHLRV010000036.1:8971-9330 GCA_048882205.1 Candidatus Thorarchaeota archaeon
GAGCAATCTATTTCATTGTTGGGTATTTCGCAGCACAGAAGCCAATCTTCGATACGGTACACGAGTCTCCGATTGCCGCTTTGAACCCCGACGTTGGCACAAAGATCCGTAAGGTTGGATACTTGGACACTTTCGGATTGCCTTTCCGAATTGCGACAAAGGCCACTGGACGTCGCTTCAGAGGGTCTCGAAGAACACTTCTTTCGCTGTTTCTCAGTGTTTCACTGGCTTCACTGCTTTGGATTGGTGGAGGCGTTGTCGAGTCAACTACTGATGCCTATGTAATCCGATCGATGGGCACCGACGTCGTGGCCGTGGGGAACGCAGACCTCCTGAATCAGTACTATGCTGCATACTCT
>JBHLRV010000037.1:0-9322 GCA_048882205.1 Candidatus Thorarchaeota archaeon
GGTATCATAACCTCCCGAATCCTCATGCCAGTGGGAATCGAGGGTGAGGTTATGATACCAGTTTCTGGGACCTCTCCGATTATGTCCCCAGGTTCGACCTTGTCCCCGACCTTGATTGAGGGCTTGAACTCCCACTTCTTCTCCTTGTTGATTCCCTCTACGGTAAGACCCCTTGAGATGAAGTCTCCAGACATTTCTCGGAGCTCTGGGAGAGGACGTTGAATTCCGTCGTAAATGGAACCGAGGAGGCCAGGGCCCAGTTCAACAGATAGGGAGTCACCAGTTGGGGTAACTGGCTCACCAGGGGTCAGACCAGAAGTTTCCTCGTAGACCTGTACAGTACAGGTGCCTTCGCCGACCTCAATCACTTCTCCGATTAGCTGTTGTTCGCCTACTCGAACAACCTCATACATTCGAACGGAAGTCAGTCCTTCGCATCTAACAACGGGTCCAGCAATGCTCTCAATTCTTCCGGTTTCCTGGGTCTGGGTCATCTTTGTTCACTCCATCAATGTAACATCAGATGTTGATCTCTATACCTACGGCTTTTCGAATGAGCTCCCGTAGAACATTATCGTAAGCCCCGGTTGTTCCATCTCTATCGGGAATCAACAGGACTACTGGAACTGGAGCCTCAGAGAGCTCAAGGATCGTGTTTTCCACAGGCTTGGCGAGGGGTTCTGTGATGAGAATGAGTCCCGTGTCGGGATCACTGAAGTACTGAGTCAGCGATTTGACTGTTTCCTCTGGAGAGCTAGGGATTGAACAATCCTTCACACCAACCATCTGGAAGCCAGTGACTGTGTCTCGGTCTCCAATTACAGCGATTTTATTGCCGACCATATGTTGTTCCACGTCGCTTTGATTCTGCAGGCTCAAACCTTGATTCTGGCTGGGGCCTGCTTCAAGTGTCCATCAAATTAAGGTTTTCATTCGACCTCTGTGCTTTGAACTGCTTGTGTTCACTCGGTAAACTGTGCAACAATGTCCTCTTCATCAACAACGGTCCAGCAGTATAAGCATTTGAGAGTGGTAGGAGTTTGAGAAACAACCTCATACTTCGGCGCGATTGGCTCCCGTTCCTTATTTGTGACACACCTCTGGTTCGGACAGATGATGACATCAGTGATTGTGTCAGGAAGCTTCACGCGGGTCTTCTTCGTGACCTTGCCCGATTTGATAAGATTCAGTGTCGCATCTGGTGCCACAAGTGCGATTCGAGCTACCTCATGATCCTCAAGAGAACGATTCTCAAGCTTCACTATGTCCTTGCGGCCTATCTTCGAGCTTGAGATATTCATCGCCAGAGTGATGATGTTGTCTTCCCTCCCAGTGATTCCGAGAATCTGGAGGACTTCCAGGGCATGCCCGGCCCGTATATGGTCGATGACAGTCCCGTCCGAGATCTTCACTACCCGGATGCCTTCGTACTTTTCCCTCTTACTCATCTATATCATCTGGGAGTTGCCTGTTGGGCCGTTCCGTTTTATTCCTTCCCGTTGTTGAAACTTCTATCGCTGTATCTTAAGGCGAAGGTTGATATGGAGAACTCCCAGACGGCACCCAGCAAGACGGTGAATCGAGTTGGTCTTGGAAGGTCTAGGAAAGGCACTCAACTCTGCTCTGAAAAGATTGTTCGGCGCGAGTGTTATAGATGAGGAGCTCGTAAAGGAGCTAACAAAGGACATCCAGCGTGCGCTATTGGTGGCCGACGTGGATGTCAATCTTGTAATGGCCATAACTGAGAGAGTAGAAGAACAAGCGCTCGATGAATCGCTACCCAGAGGCATTTCTAGGCGAGAGCATATCGTCAAGGTCGTCTGGGACACGCTTGCACACTTTTTGGGCGAAACGACCGTTCCTCTTGAAATCAGACCGGGGAAGCCCAATCTGGTGATGATGGTTGGGATTCAGGGCTCAGGGAAGACGACAACAATCGGAAAACTGGCACGATACTATCAGAAGAGAGGAATCAAGACCGGTGTGATCTGTGCTGACAATTTCCGCCCGGGCGCATACAGCCAGCTCAAACAGCTGGCCGAGCGTTCTAATGTGCCCTTCTGGGGTGACGAAGATGAAAAAGACGCTGTCAAAATGGCAAAGAAAGGCGTCAGTGAAATGAAGAAGAAGGGCATCGAACTCATTCTTCTCGACACCTCTGGAAGACACCGCGAAGAAACTGGGCTCATAAAGGAGATGCGGGACATCTCCAAAGCTGTCAAGCCCCAGGAAATCGTACTCGTGGTTGATGCAACTCTTGGTCAGCAAGCTGGAACGCAGGCTGCGGCATTCAAAAAGGCCACAGATATCGGGTCTATAATTGTAACAAAACTTGACGGAAGCGCGAAGGGAGGCGGAGCGCTATCTGCGGTTGCTGCGACTGGTGCTCCCATCAAATTCATTGGAATAGGCGAATCAATGGATGCGGTCGAACCCTTCAATCCAACCAGGTTTGCCGGCCGATTACTAGGCATGTCAGATATCAAGGGCCTCATTGAGAAGGTCAAAGAGGCGCAGATTGAGGTTGACGAGGATGCCGCGGTTCGTTTCATGAAAGGCCAGTTCTCACTGAATGACATGATGGCGCAGCTTAGACAGCTGAAGAAGATGGGACCAATCGGGAAGGTCATGGAGATGCTAGGCCTTCAGTACAAGCTCCCGGAAGAGATGGCGCAGATTCAGGAAGAGAACATGAAGCGCTGGGAAGTCATTATGAGCTCGATGACCAAGAGTGAGCTCGACAATCCAAAGACGATCAAGTCTTCCAGGATTCAGCGCATTGCTAGGGGCTCAGGAACAAACCCTCGTGATGTGCGCGATCTGCTAAAGCAACACCAACAGATGCAGAAGATGATGAAACAGTTTGGGAAACAGCGTAGAGGCAGACGTGGTGGAATCCCTGGACTACCGGGACTGCCGGGAACTTAGTCGTTTCCAATCGTCTCACTGAGTGTGTCAATATTGTCATTTCGTCGGTTCTTGCTCCTTTTCAGGCAACTCCCGATAGAAGAAAGTCAGGTGAAAGCTGGAAGCAATGCCTGGCAGGTCATTGTTGCGTGTAGATGCATCAATGTAGGACTCTTCATCTCTGGTGACCTGCGAAGGAATGTAGAAGTCAGTGTTGCCTATGGAAACTCAGGAGACCTTCATGTAATCACATTCCCTGGTGCCACGTTGAAGCGTGTTTCTCCCGATGAACGTTCCATCTCCTTCTTCCTGCTAAAGGCTGCCCGAACCTTGGAGGGTCTTTCTCTTGGTGAATCAAGGATGATGGACAATGGAATAGAAACTAGAAGAGTGGACCTGAAGGGCCTGTTGGCGCTCTGGCCCGAGTCTGACATCTACGTCGCAATTGATGATGTTGGCCAAGATCAAGGGCAGACTAGTGCTTCGTCCGGGCTTTTTGTGTACGCTGTGGAGCAAGAGGAGATGATGGACATTCTCTCTAGTTGGCGGCCTTTTCAATTGCCTAGACCGCCACACCCTGAACGCTTCATTCTGGATATCAACTTCGCCGCCGATAGAGCATAGATAGAACATGAAGAAACCTTCATAATGACAGTCTTCAGAATGGACAACAAAACAGTAACCCAGTTTGTGGATGTAACCCGATTTGCCGACCAATGTATCTCCAGAGTTCGATAAACAGAGACAAATCTACGAGGACACCGAAGACCTAGCTCAGCGGATAGTGGAATTGGAGAAACTTCTCTCTTTGGCACCAAGACACAAGGGTGCCGAACGCATGGTTGGTGATTACAGGAAGAAGCTTGCTCAGCTGAAGGCAAAGCTTGAGAAACAGAGGGAGCAAGAACGTACTCGCAGCAGAGCGAGGGGCTCAGAGGAGGGCGTGATACGGAAGGAAGGTGCAGGGCAGGTCTGTCTTATCGGTGTAACAAACAGTGGAAAGTCGAGCCTGATCAACGCGGTGACGAATGCAGAGCTTGATGTTGGTGACTATCCCTTCACGACTGCAATTCCAACACCTGCCATGCTGACATTGGAGGACATTAACATTCAACTAGTAGAGATTCCTGGACTGTTCGAGGGGAGTCATGAGGCTGGAATAGGGAGACAGGCATTGGCAGTCGCACGCACCACTGATTGTATCGCACTTGTCATCGATTTGTCGCAAGACATCGATTCTCAGATGGATATCATACTTGGTGAATTGGATAGCACGAGAATCCGATTGAACAGAGAGAAGAGCGCAGTCAGAATTGAAAGAGTTGGCCTTGGCGGCCATATGATCTATGGCGCGCAACACTATCAGGGCGACATAGAAGAGGTCCGTGAGTATCTGAGAGCAAGTAGGGTGTCCAACATCATTGTGCGATTCCAAAGAACTGCAACGCTGAAACATCTCATGGACGCAATGGACGCCAGCGTGGCCTATGTGCGTGCCCTGGTAGTAGCCACAAAGGGCGATGTCCCAGGTTCTGAGGGTCGATTTCAGGAACTCGAAGGGAAGTATGGAAATCGTTTTGACATCATCCCCGTTTCTGCTGAGAAGCAAGAGAACCTGGACGGAATGATGTGGGCTCTCTACGATCATCTTGACATCCTCAGAGTCTACACCAAGATTCCAGGTAAGAAAAGAGAGGAGAGACCTATCGTCTTGCCTGAGGGCTCTGTTGTCGAAGATGCTGCAGCAAAGGTTCACAAGGAGCTGTTTGTGGAGAAGTTTCGGGCCGCTGTGATATATCGTCAACACGACAAGGTCAAACGCAGACAGGTCGGACTCAACTATCCACTCCAAGATGGCGATGTCCTTCAGCTTATGCACAGGTAGATCTCTGATGTGGTCATATTGAGCGAGCTGTCGAACCTCACGGTGGTTCTGGTAGAGCCGAGAACTCCAGGAAATGTCGGGTTTGCAGCTAGAGTTTTGGCCAATTTCGGTGTGGACAGCCTTAGAATTGTGGGAGAGGACCCCCGAAACGATGAAAACGCTCGAATGTTCTCTGTGCGTGCATTTGAGATCTTGGAGTCAGCAGGAGTCTTCACGGACCTTGAGGCCGCTCTGGACGACATGCATGCATCATGGGCAGCTACGGCAAGAGTAGGCCGGAATCATAGCGTAACAAGAGCTGCTGTGCCGCTCGAAGAACTTCCAAATCCCCTTTCTGCGGGTGGTCGCGTGGCACTGGTCTTCGGAAGGGAAGATGCAGGATTGACGAACCAGGAGATCTCTCTCTGTGATCTCGCATTCACAATTCCGGTGTCCAAAGGATATCCGAGCTTAAACCTCAGCCATGCTGTTGCTGTTACACTGTACGAGCTATTCAGGAAGTTCGCATCTAAAGAACCGCCAGTGCCTACTGAAGCCAAACCAGCCACTCGAGAGGAAAGAGAGATTGTCTACAAGTTCTTCGATGAGGTCGTAGATGAGCTAGACATCAAAGACTACAGAAAACCGATTGCTAGGCAAGTCTTCAGGAATCTACTGGGTAGAGCGTATATGACTGGACGCGAAGTGACGACACTCACGGGAGTCGTGAGAAAACTGAGGGACTTGATGAAGAGGAACATCGAGGGCTAGGCGCCATAGCCAAGCTTCTTCTTCAGTTCAGGATCTATTCTGTCGAAACTGACTTTGCAGGGTGTGGGCATCTTGGGTGCGGCCTTCTTCAGTGCCCTCATTGCCTGTTTGATGTTTTCCTTGTTGGTCCTGATGGTGATAAGCGCTTGATTTGGCCTCACTCTGGCTGCCACACCGATGACCTTGCCGAATGCCTTTCTCATGCCGTCCTGAACACGGTCCGCACCTGCTCCGGATATCATCTTGTTCTCACGGAGGTAATGGTATGGCTTCACACGTATTCGCAGGTGGTAGTTCTTCCGGCCGACGGTCTTGGTCATATGCCGGTTAGAAGCAATTCGGGCTGCCTCTAGGGCCTGATGTCGAATCTGGCACCTCTCAAGTCCTACTAGGGAGAGCTCCACATCAAACTCACCACCAGCGTTGCCCATGTCAAAGCTGACTATCCTGCTGGGCGGCTGACGATGAATATACCGCTTCCTCACGAAGGGAGGGCGATCTGCTTCCCTATAGCAGTGTCCGGGTCGTTTTCCCATCTTACTCACCTGACTGGTTGATGGCCTAGAATGTGGCCAGATTCACCCGAGAGCCCTTTGCAACGAATAAAAGGATTATGGCATGGATTCTACAATTCTGAGTGCACCGGAGATAAGCAACTCATCTCTCAGGCCGTGCCAGAATCTTGCTACCCAGCCAGCTCATCAAGAATCCAATTAGAGCAAGTGGAAGTGTTGTCAGAACTACTATGCCTCCGACTGCACCGATAGGACTGAGCAACAGTTGCTCTCCAAAGTATAGAATCCCAATTATCAGTGAGAGGAACGATGTGGCAAAGACGATGATTCCTATTATGAACGCGTTCGTGACGAAAGCACGAGACCTTGTGTTCTCGTAATTCGGATTGATGGCCATGACACCAACAGAAACCATCACGGTACAACAGAGCAAGGTGTAGCTGTAGAGGAATAGAGTCAAGATGAAGGATGACTCGATTCCGAGAATCAAGACAACAATGATTGAGGGTATGAGTGCCATTGGAATACCTGATACAAAGAAACTGACAAGTCGTCCCATTATGAACTTCTTTGAGCCGTGTGGAGCACTTCTAATCATCCAGAGATGCTCCCTGCTCTCAATAAAGCCCGTTCCACCAAAGGTCAAAGCCCCAATAATCATGAGCATATATGCCATCATGAACATCGGCAGGAAAACTCGAAAGAGAGGGTCATCTGAGGGGGGACTTGAGGGAGTCATATTCATGACCAGTGGCATGACCACCGCCATCATAATGCCGTAGCCGAGCCGTGATAGGTTCTCAGCCTTACGAAAGAAGTCCTTTAGACTCGTGACAACGAGGACACCGAAAGGGCCTGAAAAGGTTCTTCGTATTCCTCTGATAATCAGATTCTCTTTGACAATGGTCGTGATAGTTTCAGTTCGTGCTCCAAGTCGAAAAGTGAAGACTCTATCTGCTGCTCTGAACGCGATGACCACAAGGGCTATTGTGAATAGTGATAGAAGAAGTGCATCTGTAAGAATATCTAGAACAAGGACTGCTTCAAAAATGGAGAACAGTTGAGGAGTGACTTTCGGACTGAACAGAATCGCCCCCCAGGATGTCATGTCAGCACCCCATGTGAAAGGGAACAGGAGAAACACGCTCATCCCGAGCATCTCTGAGAGTGCCTCAGCATAGATCATCATGCCGAAGAGTGGAAGGCCTACGATCAACCCGATGACCATAGCTAGTGCTCTTCCTAGATCCTCTCCGCGTTTTGACTCACCTAACTTTGCTTGTACTGCCAATGATACCAAGTTAGCCATCCATAGGGTCGAGAGGACGATAAGCAACGTCGAACCATACATGACCGATTGACCAACGAGAGTCACCTCATAGGCAATTGCGAATGGAGACAGTAGCACGGGTGACAAATACAGCACCAGCAAACCGTAGCTCGGAATCTTGCCTACGAAAGTTCCTATTAGGAGAGATCTTGTTGAAACGTCACAGCTTAGGATTATCTCCCACTGTCCGATTCGAATCTCTTGAAGAGCATATAAGATAGGGTAGACAAATATGAGCATCCACAGCAAGAGCATTACCATCCGCATGAGTCCTGGCAATGCTGCCATCAGGAGTGAGTATATCCAGAGATTCTCCCCAATGACAAGCCGCCAAATCTGGGGGATAATATAGAACGCCCAGAAGACACCAAAGAGCAAGATACTAGACAGGATTATGGCTCTCTTACCTTTGCCCCTAGAACTCCACACGAGGAACTCAGCCTTCGCTATGGCTAACCAGTGATGTGTCACTCTTCTCATCTCAAGAGATTGCCCTCTGTCATGTTCTATGTAGGTTCTTCCACTTATCTGCACTTGCCTAAAGTGCGATGTGAATATTAGCAATGAGATGCTCGATTCAGAGGATAGGGCATTTGTTATTGAACACTTGGTGTTTCATGAGTCTTCATACGGCCGCTCTTCATCTCTGTTGTATTGATCATTGGGATGCCATTCCGGTGGTTTTTCTTATCCAACGCTGTACCTTACAGTCATTCTTCCCATCGATTCCCACAATTCCTACAGGAATAGACAAACCGAGCCCTGATACCAAAGGCCCCAGGATGCATCTCCCTGGCAATCTCCAAGCTCTTACACCTAGGACACTTCAATCTGCTTTCCATAGTCACACAACGCCCTCTCGTCGTAGTTCTATTTGAACTCTTACTTCAGAATACCAAAACTAGGACCACTTTACAGGCTCGAAGCCCCATTCTCTGAGGGCTCTGCAGAGTTCCCCTATGTGATGAGCAGTGTGACGAAGACAATACACTAGTTTGTCAATGATGGAGCCAAACCAATGAAAGGCATCTGTGTCAGAGTATTCGTTGTCGTCCATCGAATTCACTACCTCTGACAGTTGCTGGCGTATTTCCAGCATATAGGAATTCACCAGGTCCTTAGTAATCCTTGGTAGAACGTCTTTCTCTACATTCGTATCAGGACTCCACTCAAATCCAGCTCTTGCCCCCCATTTCATGGCATCTGGGTCACTGCTCATATAGAGCTGGACTGTTTCGATGATATGGTAGGCGGTGTAGGAGTAGAACCACTTTCCTAATCCCGCGTGCCACTTGTCATCTGGTACGTCTGCAATTGCAGCTTGTAGCATCTTCCAACTACCTGCGTATTGGGCTTCAAGGGCCTTGGCTATGGTTTTGCTTGACCGCTTGACATTCATGATGGTCACATGTGTACTAGGGTTCTCCTGTCTAAATGCCTTCCGTCCCACACTCCATCTCTCGATCTTCTGTTACGTTGGTCGATAGCCTTGAAAGCACGATACCTGATGTTACAGAATGGTGCTGTCAGGTAATTCGGTGGACAGGGTGAGAATCGTGACTGCTAAGTTTGGTGTTCATATCGAGCCTCAGCTGGGCTATGACTACAAGAACACAGAGAAGATTGTGCTGGAAGCCGAAAAACTAGGCTATGACTCATTCTGGTGTAGTGATCACTTCTTCCTGAATGGCGAGTCAGAGAAAAGGAACTGTATGGAACCGTGGACCCTGCTTGCAGCATTAGCTGCAAAGACTAGCAGGATTCGCCTTGGAACCCTCGTCACATGCAACTCCTATCGTCATCCCCCACTCTTGGCAAAAGTTGCAGCCACGGTTGACATGATCTCCAACGGCAGACTGTTCTTTGGGTTTGGGGCAGGGTGGAAAGAGATTGAATACGATGCCTACGGTTATCCCTTCCCTTCTATTCGGGAAC
>JBHLRV010000038.1:0-9059 GCA_048882205.1 Candidatus Thorarchaeota archaeon
GTAGGAACTGCGAGGATGCGCCGTGCATGGACGCTTGCCCGGAAAAGGCTTTGAGCAGAACGTCAAAGGGAATTGTGATTGTAAACAACAGGAAGTGCCAGGGGCATGGTGCTTGTATCGACGCGTGTCCCTATAATGCAATCAGGCTGAACCCGGATACGCAGAAGGCCATCAAGTGTATTCAATGTGAAAGATGTGTCGAGCGTTGTCCAGTCAATGCCATCTGGATGACAACTGAATCAGAACTCCAAGAGAGGGACGCGGATGGTAGACTTGCTGCCCTATATGATAAGCACGAAACTGAGCTATACGAAAAGGGGGAGTTTCTGTGATTAAAGGGATTGGTGGTGAAATCATCTGGGTAGACCTCAACAAAGGCAAGATAGAGAAGCGCCCTGTTGAGGAGGAGATGGTCAGACAATACCTACTTGGAGCAGGATATCTCTCTAGAGTAGTATACGAAACGGTTCCTGTTGGCACTGATCCTTTATCCCCTCAGAATGTGCTAGGCATTGCCACAGGACTACTCACAGGATCAATGTTCCCTCAGGCATCGCGACATGTTCTGGCCGCACTCTCACCGTTGACGGACGTATGGGGAGAGTCGCACGCCGCTGGATTCTGGGGACCAGAGCTCAAACTAGCCGGGTACGACGCAATCATGTTCACCGGCGCTTCATCCAAACCAGTCTATCTCAACATCGTGAACGACAAGGTCGAGCTTCTTGATGCATCGGAAATCTGGGGCACCTCGGTCTTTCACACTGACGACTGGATTCGTGAGAAGCATGGCAAGCTTTGTCGCGTGCTCTCCATCGGACAAGCAGGAGAGAATCTCGTTCGTTTCGCGGCAGTGATGAATGACCGGGACAGAGCATCAGCAAGGTCTGGTCTTGGTGCAGTAATGGGCTCCAAGAAGCTGAAGGCAATCTCTGTTCGAGGAACTGGGAAGCTTGAGGTGGCTGACCCAAAGAACTACCTGAAGCAGATGGACATATTCTATGAACGAATGCTGGCCAACCCATTCACCAAAGAGAGAGCCAAGTACGGCACAACAAACCTTGTCGAACTCATGGACCATATAGGTAGACTTCCCAGCTACAACATGCGACAAGGCGTCTTCGAGGGCTACGAGAAGATCAGTGGAGAGACTATCACAAGGGAGTATCTGGTGAAACCTAGATCAGACTGGAGCTGCCTCCAGAGGTGTGGCAGATACACACGAGTAAGAGATGGGCCGTACAAGTACATCGGTGGGTCTCCAGAGTTCGAGTCTCAATCATCCTTGGGCTCACGGTGCGGGAATGACAACATAGAGTCAGTCCTCTATTCTCACCATCTCTCGAACATGTACGGTATGGACACAATATCACTAGGAGGAACCATCTCCTGGGCTATGGATGCCTGGGATGAGGGCCTCCTCACAGCCGAGGACACAGGGGGAATCGACCTCACGTGGGGAAATCACGAGACTGTTGTCAAGCTCACAGAGATGATAGCTTTCCGAGAAGGATTTGGTGACATTCTTGCGGAGGGTAGTGCCAGAGCTGCCGAGAAGATAGGTCGGGGAACAGACAGGTATGTTATGGCCGTCAAGAAGCAAGAGATGGCGGGACAGGAGCCAAGAGCACAGAAGTCAATGGGACTGGCCGCTGTCACGGCCGCAAGAGGCGCCGACCACCTCTACGCATTTCCCGTCCTAGACGAAGCTGGCTTCGATGATGAGATAAAGGAGAGGTTTGGCGAACAGTATCTTCCAGAGATGGCCGACCGCTTGAACCCGAAGTACAAAGGCATCATGGTGAAGGAGTGCGAGGACTTCATGGTGGTCGTGGAGAGTGTAGGCCTGTGCAAGTATGGGACACAGATACCACCAGAGTTCTACTACGATGATGTGGTCTTGGCTCTAAAGATTCACAACGGCCTGGATTTCACACGGGACGAGCTGCAGACGATAGGTGAGCGCATTGTGAATGTCAATCGCCTCTTTAACATTGCTCGAGGAGTGACTCGACAGGATGACCAGCTGCCAGACCGCCTCACCAAGGAGAAGGCTCCAAAGGGACCCCCCAAAGGACAGGTCGTTGAGCTCGATCAGATGCTTGATGAATACTACCAGGAGAGAGGATGGGATCTGAAGACCGGACTCCCTCTGAAGCAAACACTTGAAAGACTGGGCTTGGGAAAGGATGCTGAGGGGATTACTTAGAGAGAACAAGGATGTGATTTGTACGACTCAAGATAGTATGAACAGGTTTCAAGTCAAGATGGACATTACCGTTGAGGACCATTTTCGGGTCAATAGTGCAAAACTTGTGTCTCTAGTGCGGGAACTAGAGCTGGAGCTTGGAAAAGACAAAGCGCATGAGATTGTATCGAACTGGGCAGAGAAGAACGCCATCAATGATGTCAAATCAGTAATTGACTCTTTAGAGAAACCGTTGGAGTCCTTTGAAGATGTCAAAGCCCTATTGCGCCATTGGGTTGAAACTCTTAACAAGGACAATATGGAAACCGTGGAAATCACTGAGGAAACCTCTACCAAGTCCGTCTGTATAGTCACCGAATGTGTCTACGGGAAGGTGTTCAACGACCTAGGAGCTCCAGACATTGGCTACCTCCTATACTGCCAACATGACTTTGCCGCAGCGCCAGCTATTCATCCCAACGTGCGTGTGAGAAGAACGCAGACCGTAATGCAGAATGACGATTGCTGCGACTTTGAGTACTACTGGGTTGGCAAGTAGAAGACAAAAGAAAGGATATCATGAGTCAGTTGCTGCACACACGTTTGTCACTGTATCTTTGACGCCATCAACTTTCCTCAGAGTATCAACAACGAAGGAACTCAAGGACTCGGGAGTCTTGAACACACCCTTGATGAGCAGGTCATAGGCCCCATAGATCAGGTGTGCTTCCTCAACCTCTTCCAGCTCCCTGACTCCATTGAGTACGTCACGGGCCTTTGCTGATTCCAGTTTGGCCATAATGAAGGCAGTAATCACGATTGTCACGCACCCAATCTATAGGATTGCAGTACTCTCTTTCTTGGTAAACATAAAACTGTTCCCTCCTATACATGCCACGCGGCGAGAAGAAAGAACTACAAGTGTAATGAAACAACTCGATATGGACATCATAACGAGGTGAACAAAGGAGAAGCTTCTTGCCTCTACTCTAGGAACAGTGAAACTCGGCCAGGGAGAGCGAAGCGAGCCTTTTTCTGAGGATCGTAATCAGTTCTTGTAGAGTCATGGACCTCTGCCTCAAGCCCAACCTCAGATGCCAAGTATTGAATAGAGTCCTCTAGTGCAGTCAGTTCGTCCTTGGCGCTTTTCGAATGGTCCCACAACCCGTTCTCCTTGGCAATTCTATCCACGATGGTCTTGATCTCTTTCCCGTGTTCTCGGAAATCAGGATTGGACATCAAGTGCTTCATGATATCTCCGACTACTAGAGGCAAGTCTGCCTCTCTGATGCTGTTCATTGCATCAAACATCCATTGAGGTGCTACATAGATGTGAACCCTTTCGACCTTCTTGCCTTTCAGAAGCTTCTTGATCTCTCTCACATCGCGAACGGTAGAGCTTACGACTTCAAATGCGTGCTCTGCTGAAGGATCAATCAGCTCACTATCAACTTCAGGCCAGTCCGCAAATGACACAAGTCCTTCGCGTTTCATCTTGGACCAATGCTCTTCACACAGGTGAGGAATCAATGGTGCGGCGATACGGACCCAGATGTCACAGACATAGGCCATTGTCCCTTCTCTTTCATCTTTGGAGACTTCAGGTCGTTTCAGATAGTGATTCACTGAGCGAACGATTTCAGAGGTCACTGCGATTGCATAATCTCGTGGTTTGAAGTTGTCCATGTGGTCTGTGCATGCCTTGGCGATTGAGTTGACCTTAGACAGCAGCCATCTCGTGGCAAACTTTGGCTTTTCGTTCTTGGTGTAGACCTTCGCTGTCTTGGCCGCAAACTTGCTCATAATGTCTGAGAACTGTTTCAGTCTGTTTCTGACTGATGGTACATCACGCTCACGGAAGTCCAGCAGGCTCCCGGGTTCGGCGGCCGACATGGCATACATTCGATAGACATCAGCCCCATACTTCTTGGGTATCTCACCCAGGGGGATTACGTTGCCTTTGCTCTTTGACATCTTTCCTCCTTCTAGGATGATGTGCTCATTCAGACTGATGGTTTGTATCCAGTGTTTCTTTGGGAATATTGCTACGTGATGGAAGATTGCGAAACTTAGATGGTTCGAAATATGTGATGGTGCAGTGTGCCTCTGGTCGTTCGGGTACCAGTACAGGAACTCCTCTCGCATAGACCTCAAGAGGTCTACTGTAACTCCTGTTTCATCGGCAACCTTGTTGACCTTGCCCTTCCCGAGAAACACATAATCGAAGAAGTTGGGAATCAACTGATTGGCTTTGAGCTTGTTCTGAGTGATTTTATGGGCAATGGTGTAGAAAGCCATGTAGATTGTAGAATCAGAGAGTGCTTCGATAATCCACTCAGGGTCAAAAGGCAAAGGGGTTCCTATGCCTCGTTTCCGTGCGCACGGTCTCTGGGCTAGCCAGTCAAACGTTGACTCGAACATAATTCGGAAGTTGTCGGGGACTATGCGCATCGAGTTCAAAGCGTCCCAAGCCTTGTCCTTCCATCCAGGGCTCTCATAGTCGAGAAACCACTGTCCGACCAAGACTGCGATTTGTACGTCTGTGCCGCACTTGCAGACAACAGGCCGCTCATCAGGTTCATAGAACATGTCACCTAGATTCTGCGATCTTAGCCACGAAACGACATCATCTTTCACACCACTGACATCCCGGCCTGAGAATGGACCGCAGTTGTCCATCATGATTCCTTCATAGAACTCGGCCTTGTAGACCTCTTGGGTAGCCTCTTCTAGTCTTGACACGTCCCTCTGTGATTCGACTCCCAACTTCTCAACGATATCTTTCGTGAGGAACTCGCTTCCTCCTTCAATCTCAATCATCATGACTATCTCAATTGCCCTGACATCATCTGCAGATATCCCATAGTTCTCAAGATCCGTTGGGTCTTCCCAGAGGTCTCTAAGGGCTATGTAGTCGTATGGGGCATGTCCAGGGACTGAGTATACAACTCCCGTGGCGTTGTTCACGTCCACGAAGTCGGCCGGAAGAATTGGGATTTCACGACCGTCGTGAACTGTCTTGCAGTTCTTCCCGATGATCTTCGACCCAGGGAATGACTCTACTACCTCAATCTCCTTTGCCTGCAGTTTCAGTTTCTCGGCAGCAGAGGAGGAAACGATCCACTTCTCTCCATTCACTCTCGCCTGGACGTATTGAGCCCTGGGGTGAATCCACATGTTGGTTATTCCGAATGTGGTTTCTGGCCTCAGTGTTGCTGCGACTAGGAATCCGTCCTCAAACGGATACTTGATTGTGACAAATTCCTTGACCTTGGCCGTTATTCCCTCCAACAAGTCATCCTCCCCAACGGGATTCCCACAATTGGGACAGTAGAGCAGCGGATGAGAGCCTTTCTTTACGTAGCCCATATCCATAAACTTCTGATACTGCCAAGTAATGAACTGGTTGTAGATGTCATCGCCCGTTGTGAATTTACGTCGCCAGTCAATGCTGTAGCCCAACGCCTTGAAGTCTGCTGAGATAGCATCTGCGAAGAACCTAACCGTTGCCCATGGATCAGTAAACTCCTTGACCTGAGCCTCAACCTCCGCCTCAGTGTCGAGGTAGACTCGTAGGTCTCGCTTGTACTGTTCTATTGCAACTGGGTCTCCTTTCTTGACTCGGTCCACCATTCCAAGAATCGGCGTTCCAGTTATGTGCGAAGCCATCGGAAAAAGCACGTTATAGCCACGCATCCTTTTGTATCTGGCAATCATATCTCCGAGTGTGTAGGTTCGACCATGTCCGATATGCAGCGCACCATTTGGATACGGGTAAGGTACTGTAAGAAAGAACTTCCTGCGCTTTGGATCCGGGTCTGCCTCGAAGGCGCGTCCTTTCTCCCAGCGTTTCTGCCATTTCTTCTCGATTTCTACAAATTCACTCATCCCTGATTGCCTCAATTGATGTTAGATGGTCAGAGGAGCCGAAGCCAGTATCCTCTATAAAGGACACGCAAAAACAGCTCGTGCTAATAGACGAGAACGTAATCCATCCTGGCTCACTCGGACCACGGAAATCAAGGACGCCTTTTTAGAGCTTTGGATAAGTAGACTTGACCACAACTCAAACTCGGTTGATGCCTCTCTAGCGGCTTCTTACAGTCGAGTCAAGATAAATCGGCAGAGGTACAGACAAAAGGTACCGCTGATTTCCAATTGTCATGGGAGCGAACTGGGCACGTGCAAGTAGCGGCGATTACATTGACATACACGCCGAGCTCCATCCATACAGCAGAGTTCTTTCCTTCTTCGAGAGATTAGAGCAAGAGTTTGACGTTCTGAAGTACTGTGGCGGCGCAAATGCTGGTGGTAGGCGGATCTTCCAAATCTTCAGTATTGAGTTCATACAACAAGTGGCCGCTCATATCAACCGAGCACTAGTCAGCTCCAGTGATATCCGACCCGTCCTTGAAGTGATGAGTGGTGACGGAAGACTTACGGAGTTCTTGAAACCCAACGTGAACCGAAGAATGGTTGCCACTGATGCCAGACTAGGTGAGTATGAGATTGAGTATCCAAAGTGGGTCGAGAAGTTCGATGCCTTGGATTCTGTTCAGCGATTGAACCCCTCAGTGGTGCTCTTGTCCTGGGAACCATTTTTCTCGACTGTCGGTGCAGAGATTGTTGACACTGGGACTCCAACTGTCTGGATAGGTGATCGGCGAAACTGTGCCGTCCATTCGGACATTTTTGACAGAAACTTCATAAAAACTGAAAATCCTTATGCACTTGGTCGCAAGGACTCTTTTGCTACACGCCAGTTTGAAACAGATGTATATCTCTTTAACTGGACCAAGCAGTGGCAAGCTTGAAGACTTGGTTGCTACCTGCAATTTGTCATCTCAGCCACAAACCGCCCTACCAACTACTCAGAAGCCGGGGCGTCTTACACCACTTCTTATTCAATCAGACATAGTGCTGCCATCACATCTGAGAAGGTCTCCAAATGGTCAAGCCTACTGTAGATGTTCTGGACCTGGACCCAAAGACTGGGACCACTCTTGGCTTCTACACTTTCGGGCAGCAGCGTCCAAATGTTCTGATAGTATCAGGAATGACTGGCCTATCAGCCACTGACGTCTATGCAAACTACTTGATCATGAAGCACTTTCAGGAGCTCGCAAGAGTGGATGGCTCAGTGACACTGCTACCTGTTGCCAGTCCTCTGGCGTTCAGACTTGGTACAAGGATATCGCCCTTAGACTCGAAGAATTTGGATAGTGTCTTCCCCGGCGATGAGCACGGCACTGTCACTCAGAGAATCGCCTGGGAGATATGGCGCAGGGTGTCTCAGGCGGACTGTGTTATTCACTTGAGGACTGGAGTGCAGGCGTGTGTCAGTCACGTGGTGGCGCTTCATCGCGACTACATCCACGTCAGGAATCTAGCGTCGCAGATATCCTTGCCTCTTGTCGCTCAGAGCTTGGGACAGAGGGGGGCACTCTCAACCGAAGCAGCACACGAAGGAATCCCTGTGGCGACCATTGAGATGCGCGGAGAGAGAAGCTACACTGACACTCAAGCTGCTGTGGAAGTCAGAGAGGCAATCCTGAACTATCTCAGAATCAGGAATATGATCCCGGGAGACAGTATTGAGGCGTCTAGCATCTTTACCGGAAGGATGCGACAGGTCAACGCCGAAACCGAGGGCTTCTTCATACCGACAGCTCATCTTGGAGAAGAGATCAGAAGTGGAAACGTAGTTGGCCACGTACAGGACAAGTCCGAGGTCACCTGTCCATACGATGGGACTGTTGTATCTTGCAGTCGGATGACCTACGTATTTGAGGGAGATTTGATTGCGCGCGTGGCTGCCCCACTAGTTGACCAGCCACTTGAACGAGACGCGGACGTCAGTCCTTCAGAGCCGCCGAGGAGAAAGTGGTGATGAGTTGCGGATGCGAAACGTCCGATCATCTGATGTGTACAAATGTGGGAGACTCGCGTCTGAAAAAGAGTGGATTGCTGCTTATCATAGGAAGCTGCATGAAGACTCGTCATCCAGAGATTGTTGATGACTTCAAACAGAAAGATGGTGGCCAGATTGCTCTGCATGTTTGTCTAGAAGAAACACACGCTAACAATGCAGGCTTCAAGATTGGGTCGATTGTGAAACACTCTGGCATTAGGAAACTCACGGCATTAACCGTGGACGGAAGTCCGCATTGCGTGCAGTTGCACTTTCTAGTTGACGACATCAGACGTCATTTCGTGAAGGACGTGGAAACACTACATTTCGTCGTAGAGAAAGGTCACATTGTGGAGGTTTCCTCTGAGAAAGTGAAACTCGCAAGACATCTTTCCAAGATTGGCGCTTGAGAGTTTCATGTCTTGGACTTCCTTAGACGAGGAATAATGAATCCAGTCTTTTCTTGATAGTCTAGATACGCCTGACCATACTGGAGTATCAATTTCCTCTCCTCCAGAAACGTGCCAACCAAGACATATGAGCTGAGAATCAGCGCATAGAAGATAACATTCGAGAAAGGGTAGACTGAAGCCATTCCAATAAGCAGAATGATTGTCGCGAGATACAGTGGATGTCGAGTTCTTGAGTAGATGCCAGCAGTAACGAGTTCTGGTTTCCTGTCTGTGCGCATATCAGCTACTGTGCTCACTGATATCACTTGAGACGCCCTTGCGGCTAGGAACAATCCGAGAGCGATTAGCCCCCAACCAAGTAGGAACAAACCAGGTTGAACAAGCTCGGGACTCGCGAGAAAATAGAACCAGTCCCAGAAACCCATTGAAAGGAATGAAACAAGGAGAGCCAGCATGCTTGTGATCTTGAAGATTTGGGCGTATCCGGTCCTTCCCCATCGGTCGATCATCCAATCCTTCACTGTGAAGAACCAGCGGCACCTGATAG
>JBHLRV010000039.1:0-9042 GCA_048882205.1 Candidatus Thorarchaeota archaeon
TCACCCTTCTCCCTCAACACGACGCCAAGATTGTTCCATCCCTTCGGATCCTCAGGAACCAGTACAGTATACTTCTCAAGGCATTCTATCGCCTCAGCCCACCTATCCAGAAACCATAGGGAAGTGCCAAAACGAAACAGGATTTGAGGTTGATTTCGCTTCACAGACAGACTAGCCTGGTAGAACTCTGCAGCCCGCACGTAGTTCTCTGCCTCATAGCACAGGTCCCCGACTGCATTGATTGAGATCAAGGCCCTCGGATTCAAGTCAATTGCGAGATTCAGACTCGTACAGGCGGCATTGTAACGAGAGAGTTTGGCCTGACAGACTCCCCGCATCTCCCAGACTTCAAATAGGTCATCAGCAACCTCAAGAATCGAAGATGTGACGGACAAGACAGTACGACAATCATTCGTCTGAACTGCAGACTTTGCAAGCGCTAGAAGTGCGTCAACATCAGTACCACCAAGGTCAAGGTAGTTAGTCAGTGTCTTGACTGCCTGTTCGAAGAGTCCCTGTGAGTAGTACAACATTCCAAGATTCTCTACAGGTTCAATCCACTTTTGAGCAAGCTCTGCTGCACGTTCAAAGCACTCCATGGCCTCTCCAAAGGCCTCCGAATCTTGATACACAAGACCCAAGAGATTCCAGGCCTGGTAGTGGGTAGGATCAGCGTCGACTACTGCCAATAGTGACTCCTCAGCGGCATCTAGCTCTCCGAATCTCTTGAAGTGCTCACCTCGGCGGAAAAGTGATGCTGATTCATCATTCGTGATGTCATGCATTCTCAAGAACACCCAGACTAGTCTACCAGACGGCGGTTGTGGAGTATAATCTACTAATCGTCTTTAGCACTTTTGAATTAACACCGGTCATACCCCGATAGTAGGCAACAAGGGACTCCCAGATGTTGAGCCCTACAAGTGGAAGTGAGAAAGAGGAAACGGGCCTGGTGCTTGACAGATGGGCAACTGTGAGAAACAGACTCATCTGACTCGAATAATCATCTTTGATTCAACCACCTAATGCACCCATATCTCTTAGCTGATATTCTTGCACGGTATTAGATGCAATCTTTGATGATATAATGAACCTGAACTGCGCAAACGCGTAAGTAGAAGTCGCAAACCAGAAGGGGTGCAAGATTCAGAAACACCGATGCAACGAACTGGGACTCGACAGTTTCGATTCGACATGGAAGGTCGGCAGCCAGGCCCAAGAGCTCCCCTTTCTAACAAATCATTCAAGTGGGGGAGTTGTCACACTTGGAGGACGAGGCAGACACAATGTCAGAGCCCTTCAGAATACTACAGATTGGATTTGGTACGATTGGCAGAACAATTGCTCAAGCCATCATTGAGAGGTCGAACTTGAAACTAGTGGGACTTGTGGACGTAGATCCTGGTCTGCAAGGGAAGTCCGTGGAGGAGATTTTGGGACTTGATGCCAGGTCGCGAACTGAGATTAGTAGTGACCTTCAGAAGACCATTGAAACATCGGGTGACTCACCGATAGACCTGGCAGTTGTTGCAACAGTTTCTTCGCTGGAAAAGGTCGCACCGACAATATCGATTTGCCTAGAAAACGAGATGGATGTCATTTCAATATGTGAGGAGTTGTCGTATCCATTCGGTCGTCATCCGAAGCTTGCAATGGATCTTGATGAGCTTGCCAAGAAGAAGGAGAAGACAGTCCTGGGGACGGGAATCAATCCCGGGTATCTGATGGACCTCCTACCAATCACGCTGTCTGCACCGACTCAGAGAGTGGACAGTATTCTTGTCACGCGCGTGATCAACTCGAGTTTCCGGCGAGCATCGTTCCAGAAGAAGATCGGAACTGGGATGTCACAGGAGGAGTTTAGAAAGTCCATCGATGATGGTGTGATAACTGGACATGTGGGTCTCGACGAGTCAATAAGAATGGTTGGGGATGCTCTCAATCTTGGACTCGATCATGTCGAAGAACTGCCTGTAGAACCAGTCGTAGCAGAGAAAGAAACCACAACACCCTTCGCAACCGTTCGCAAGGGAGATGTCCTTGGACTGAAGAGCAGGGGCGTGGGAAAGAAAGAAGAGAAGACTCTGATCACGCTCGATTTCCTTGCCTATGCAGAAGCCTCTCCCGAGTACGATGAGGTTAGAATCATCGGACATCCTGACTTGGTCCAGCGCGTGGAAGGTGGCGTGCATGGCGATTTGGGCACTGTAGCCATGGTTGTGAACATGATACCACTCGTTGTAAATGCACAATCGGGACTGAAGACAATGAAGGACCTGCCGACACCACGTAACACTGAAAGAGTATGGAAGTAGCATTGGGTCAGAAACCCTGGCATCGAGGTGACAAAGGATGCTGGAAGAATACAAGAAGTCAACTCCGAAATCAGAAAGACTGTTCGACCGTGCACGTCGTGTGTTTCCTGGGGGCATCAGCCATAACCTGAGAACATTTGCAATGGACAGATGTGGTGCGTATCCACCTTTCATGACTCGAGGTGAAGGTAGCCACGTCTGGGACGTAGATGGAAATCAATACGTGGATTGGTGGATGACACACTATGCACAGATTCTTGGACACAACAATGCCGATGTTAGGACAGCAATAGCGCAACATCTTGAGAACGGACTTCATCTAGGTGCTGTAAACGAGCATCAAGTAGCTCTAGGTGAAATGATTCAGAGTGCGATTCCCACTCTCTCAATGATGCGCTTTTGCAGCACTGGTAGCGAAGCCACTATGTACGCAGTCAGGATGGCACGTCTATTCACCAACAAAAAGATAGTTGCCAAGGCGTGGGGCGGCTGGCATGGCGGCAACGATTCGCTAGGCTATCACATCAGCCATCCATTCACAGACCACCCCTTCTTCGACGGTGTCACATTCGACTTTAATGATCGTGACAGTGTCGACTCCATGATTAAGAAACACGGTACTGATCTCGCCGCGGTGGTAGTCGAGCCAGTACTGGGTGCTGGTGGAGGGATTCCACCGGAACCGGGTTTCCTACCATACCTGCGTGAAGAAACTGAGAGAAGAGATATTCTCCTGATCTATGACGAGATTGTCACAGGTTTCCGTTTGCGTTATGGTTCTGCAGGGAAGAGTATCTATGGGGCGGAACCTGACCTACTAACACTTGGGAAGATAGCAGGAGGTGGCATGCATCTGGGCGTCTACGGAGGCCGTGAAGACATCATGAAACTAGCTGCGCCCGGTGCTTCTGGTGGTCGATGGGTGGGAGGCGGAACTTTCTCCAGCCATCCTCTGGCCATGGTCGCAGGAGTTGCTACTCTAAAACAACTCCAGGGCCGCGGCAGAGAATACGAGTCACTAAATGGCCGAGGAGATGACTTCCGGGTTCAGCTAAACAATCTGTTCGCAGAGGAGAACTTCCACGCTATCGCTACCGGTGAGGGTTCTATGATGTTCATTAGTGTACTCAAGCACCCACTCAAGGATGGTACTCATACTGGTTCGACTCTAGGAGGGGCCGTAGACCATACGCAGCTTGACAGTTTCCAAGGCCTGCTGATGGAGCGGGGTGTGTTTGGCTATCACGGCCTGGGAGCTTTGTCATTCGCACATTCCAAAGAAGATCTGGAGAAGACCTACGAGGTGATCGCTGATGCAGTTTCAGTCCTCAAACGAGAAGTATGACGATGGAGGAGAGAACCTATGAAGAGAGCAATAGTGATCTATGAGAGCATCTATGGAAACACAGGAAGGTTGGCATTGGCAATTGCCGAAGGCATCAAGCGTGCCGGGGACATTGAATGTGATGTCGTGAAGACTAACGAGGTGCATCACACAGATGACCTCGTCGGATACGACGCTATCCTGTTTGGATGTCCAAACCATAATCAGGAACCAGCGAGAAATATGATCAAGTTCCTTGAGAGAGCTGCTATTGTCGAATTGCAGGGGAAGATTGGAGCCGCCTTTGACACATATACCGGAGGCAACAAGGGTATCGTAGTGGGAAAGCTCGAAGACTTAATCCGAGAGAAGATTCCTGGAGTGACATTGGCTGTTGATGGTTTCTCAGCACTCGTTGAAGATAGGAAGGGGCCGCTTGCAGCGGGGGAAATCTCACAGGCCAAAGAATTCGGGAATGCAATAGGTCTAGAGCTACTGAAAGGAAGCTAGGCCTGTGAATGATTAGATCTCGAACAGTTCAGGCGCCTTCGACAGTAGCCTATTGCCCCTATCCGTTATGGCGTACGTGTCCTCGATGCCTATCAAGACGTTCCCGGGAATGATGAACTTGGGCTCACACGCGAGGGTGTTTCCTGAACGTAGGTCTGGACCTTTTGAATAGAAGATTGGAAGGTCATCCAGTTCCAAGCCCACACCATGTCCAATAAACACAACCTTGTCAGACTCAGTGCCCATGAAGTTATCGTGAATCTCCAGCTCCTTACTCAGGCCCATGACTTCTTCATACAGCTCGCCCAGATTCTTGCTGGGAGTCATGGAGCTTACCAAGAACTCCTTTATTTGCCCCAGAGCTTCCAGTTTGTCGCGAAGCTCCGGGTCAAGACGTCCACATACAAAGGTCCGAGTCGTATCAGACATATACCCTTGATAGTTCCCCACAGTGTCGACCAAAAAGGGGCGCTTCCTGCCGAGTTTCTTTCTGGTAGACCCAAATGGGTATTTGAGAGAGAGTCCCTGACCTGATATCGGCGTGAAGTAGGTGCTTAGGGTGGACCCCTCACTTGAAACTACGTACGAGTACTGCACCATTTCCATGTTGAATGCCCGCGTAGTGATGAAGCCGGCGTGGTCTCTCTCAACCATCCACGAATCTAGGCGAACGGCCAGTTCAATCTCAGTCATCTCTGGATTCGCAATTTCTCTACAGAACTCGAATGATTTGTCGACTGTAGTTGCTGCTTTCTCTATCAAGTCAATCTCGTAGTTTGATTTTACCGACCGGATCTGCCTTAGACTACTACTACCATCGATGAGTTCAATAGATGCTGCTCTTGACTGAAGGAAAGTCACCAGCGAGAAGGGCAGCACATCCCCCTCCACTGCAATTCGTGACGACGACCCTACTCCGAGAGTTTCAAAGAGCGCAGACATTTTCCCCAGAGGCCGAACATCATTTAGAGGCGAGTAGGCCTCTGTGACCTTGAGGTTTCTCTCAGACAGGCGAATGGGCTCCCCATCCAAGGGAACATAGACAGCCCCTGGAATGCCAATCCCCGAGTAATAGTATAACTCAGTGACGGACATGAACAGTGCTCCATCAAGTCCCTGCTCTCCCAACAGGCTCCTGAGTCTGGAGATTCGAGAGGTTATCTCAGACTTGGGAATCTCAGAATACGCCTTGGACATGACTGTCTCTGAATCATGACTCAATAAGACTCCTCCGCAATGCTGACCATGTCAAGAACACTGTGGCCGTATGTTAAGTCTGCCTAGGCATTTTGTGCCTTTCGAGTCCTCAAGAATGGCGCGCAATTCTGGGAACAAGAATGACCGATAAGAGGTGAGTAGAACGCTCTCTAGAGCAGTTCTAGCGACCAGATAACGATAATATGAGGAGATACGAGTATTTATAATAATCGAATATCCCATATTATTATCTGATTGGGATGGACATGGCACACTCGATGCAACACTCGAACAGGTTAGACATGACACCTTGCGGCCGCCGCAGCTGCATCATACTGTACAGTGGACAGGCCTGCTTGTTCTGTGGTGCCGCGAAGCAACTCTTGGGTGAAACCATGTCCCATTTCGGTGTTTCTGATGACATAATCTGTATGATAGACGTGGACAAGGGCGAGGACAAGGCTTCCGGATGCAATGATGTTGTCACTAGCCTTCCCACAATTCGTATATGCAACGTCGTTCTGGAAGGTCTGCCTGATGAGAGTGAGGTGAATGATGCCGTCATCCGCGCGTTGATGATGGACTGTTTCTGCGACACCCCGATTGTATAGAAAGACGTGGTGTTCCATAGAGGCCCGCTACCTTCCTCCAAGAATGTCGAGAGGGTTCTTTGCATGCTTCAGAATACTCCTCTCCTGCCCATCGGTTTCGACAGCACATGGCCGTGACTTGCGAACTCGGTCAATCGCGGCCCGTCCATCAGTCGAACCGTATAGATAGACCTCTGCCAAAGCCATCATTGTACCTGTTCTTCCACAACCAGCTAGACAGTGAATCAGAACAGGTTTGTCATGGTTGAGAGCCTCTTGCACGATCTTCACAAACTTTCGCACGTTGTCATCCGAAGGAATACCAAAGTCTGGAATTGAGATGCGATGCTGTTCGAGGCTAAACTCAGAGAAGTCAGGAAAGCCAAACCTAGCTTCTAGAGAAATCACAACCTTGACTCCAGCATCGATAATCTTCTGAAGATCTTCTCTTGTTTCAGGCAGCGAGGCTCCCCATAGCTGCCCGGGTCTATGCTCGAACAAGTCAAACATTGTATTCATGAACACCTTGAGCGTGGTAGTTCCTAGCGCAGTCCTTTGACATGTAAGTGTGGCGATATGCCATCAGGTCACGTGTAAGTCCTTTCCTCGGACGTTCTTATGGGGTCTTCAGAAGTCAAGTCGAATCGTTTCCCAACGTAGTCTTCCTGCCTCGACAGCTTCCTTGATCTTCCTCTCAGTTCTGTTCAGACGAGCATCACCCGTCTTAACGTCAGCCAAGATGACAGTGATTGGGGCTTCCGAGTCGCCATCCTTCACGGCAGTATAGCCGTCAAATATCAAGTAGTCAATGGGAGCGCCTATGAATCGTGCATCTGAAGGGTTGTACCTGAAGATATCTCTCAAGAGAGGCACCATATGTTCTGCAATCTTGCCCTTGAGAACATAGCGACTTCGCTGAGCTGCATCCTTTCTGATGTCACCCTCTTGCTCGGCCCACAATTGTCTGAACTCTGCGTCAACAAGGGCGATACGATGTCGGAGCCGCCACCTCATCACTAGGTACACGATTGCCGCAACGAAGAGCCCCATAGTCAGACCCAGAAGAATCTCTTCAAGAGCCATGACCTGGTATCACCTCTTTGTGCATATATGCTCAGGTAATGACCGGGTATTAGCACGAAGCTGGTCCCAAGGACTGATGTGAGTTCGCTCTCAGACTATGACAACGACAACATTTCGGAGAAATGTTGATTAGACCTCCTTGAAGGACATGTTCAGCTTCGTCACAAGTTCAGGATAAGGGACCGAATCGACGGTGACACAGACCAAGCTGATTCTCATAGGCGCAATTATCTTGATACTGCTATCTGGCATCATAGTAGTTGCTGTCTTAGATGATGTTGAAGGCCCGTTGATCTACCAGGTTGATATTCTGCCGGCGGACCCCAAGGGAGGGGATTTGATAAGCATCGTCGTCTACTGCATTGATCCTTCAGGCGTGTCTGGTGCACAATTATCTTGGTCAATCAATGGTGAGGATTGACAGACAAGAGAGATGTCCTTCTATGCATGTCTATGTATGGCAGGCGGCCGCTGGATGGCAAGTTTTGGACCCATCCACGAAGGGGACAGTGCAGAGTTCTTCGTTACAGCATTCGATAGCTCTGTCTATAGGAACACTGCAGATACCCAGACCTTCCTGCTGGAAGTAACTGCATGATTGGTGGGGTTGACGATACTTCAAACCAAAGAGTAATACCGAGCGAGTATTGTCGTTTCTTGTATGCGTCGGTTGCCAAGGAAGCAGGAACTGTGGGAATGAATACAGCATTCAAGATGCATTGTACCTTGCTCGTCATGCTACTCTTGATATCATTTGTTCCGACCGCTTCTGGGACCAGCACATTCCCTCAGGAGTCCGTGGAGATAGTTGCATTCTCTCCCAACGTGCTTTTGTCCACGGATGATTCTAACTATGATCACCATGTTGAGGTGTCAGTCGCAATCAGCGACAACGGCACAATCTTCGCGGGATGGAAGAACTCAGACACCCATAATGGACCCGGGGCAAGAGTGAGTATCGCGAAGTCTGTGGATGGTGGATTAACTTGGACCCAACCTTTTGACATGCCCATGTTTGGAGGAGAGTTTTCTCAGCAGTCAGATCCTTGGCTGTATTGGCACGAGGGCAGCTTATACTATGCCTATCTTGAGTTTGAGCCGGACTACTTCACAGATACCAGCAATCCTGAGTTCTTCACTCAGATTACAGTAGCCAAGAGTAGTGACTACGGTGGAACATGGACACCTGTGAAGGCATCTAACGGCAGTTACTTCGCAGATAAGGAAACCATGATGGTCGGCGACGATGGCAGTGTCTATGTGGTCTACGACGACGTGATTGTTGACGAGGAGGACGGAAATACAACCATCCGGTTTACGCGCTCAATCGATGGCGGGACAACTTATGATGAGATCTCGGTCATCGGTGAAGACCCGGGCTATGTCGGACCGTTCGTTGCGCAGAATAGCACGGGCGGCCTCTTTGTGGCATGGACTTGGCTTGACAACACATTTGTCGAGGGAGCCTTGTTTCTCTCAAGAAGCACTGATGATGGTGAAACTTGGGATGAACCTCGACTGATTGATTCTGGAGGAAACTTCTCTGCAGCAACAGCTCCCGGGGGAAGACCGGGCAAGACCACGTTACCTGTACTCAGATTCGACGATAATGACCGCCTCTATGTTCTTTGGGCAGATTTGTATGAGTCAGAAAGCCACTCTTGGGATGTCTACCTGTGTTACTCGGACGACTCGGGGGAAACATGGAGTTCACGGATACAGGTCAATCAGGAAACGTCAGGCAACCAATGGAATCCTGATATGGTTATAGATGCTGGTGGGCGACTTCATGTGGCGTACTATGATGAGAGAAACGACGTGTATGCACCCCTATATCGCTCAATTGAGTTCACTGGGATAGATAGAAACAATCCCGTGCTATCTGATGAGGTCCCGATAGCGAACGCGGTCACAATCAGTTGGTACACGAGACCTGGTGAGTACTTGGGGATTCAGGTCGATGATGATGGGATTCCTCATGTCGCTTGGAGTGATGCACGCGGGAATGAGATGGACATCTACT
>JBHLRV010000040.1:0-9001 GCA_048882205.1 Candidatus Thorarchaeota archaeon
TCTCGGCCTCGCCTCGCATCTGTTTGAGTATCTCGTATGTCATGGAGATACCAGTCGCTCCAAGAGGATGACCCTTACTCTTCAGGCCGCCATCACAGTTTATCGGGATGCGGCCGTCATGGTAGTTGTCTTTGTTCTCAACAATCTCAGGGCCCTTGCCTGGTTCGGCAAACCCGAGGTCTTCATAGGCAACCAACTCGGCGATGCTGAAACAGTCATGCACCTGTGCCATATTGATGTCATCTGGCCCTATGCCCGCCATCTCATAGGCAGCCTTGCCTGCTCTCCTAGCCCCAGGTATTGAGGTAAGGCTTGTACGGTCCTGAATCATCATCTCAGAGGCCCCGGCACCGATTCCTTTGATCCACATTGGCCGGTCAGTGAATTCCTTCACTCGATCCTCAGCTGCAATCACGACAGCTGCAGCACCATCAGTGATAAGGCTGCAATCGTATAGATTGAGCGGTCGGGCGATTGGTACAGCGTTCTTGGCCTCCTCAAGTGATACCTCCTTTGGCAGATGGGCCTTTGGGTTCTGTGCACCGTAATGGTGGGATTTCACTGAAATCTTCGATAGGACCTCGTGTTCAACATTGTAGTCAGCCATATAGCGCGATGCCATCAACGCATAGAATGCAGGAAAGCTGATTCCAAACGGATACTCCCAGCGCATATCTCCTGCTTGAGACATATACTCAGTTGCAGTGGCTGAAGAAACCCTGTTCATTTGCTCGACCCCGAGCACAAGCATCACATCATAGAGCCCCGCGGAAACAAGACCCCATGCAGCCCTCAGAGAGGCAGTTCCCGTTGTGCATGCCGACTCTACGCGCATGTGAGGCTTGTCCTGAAGGCCGAGGTAGTCAGCTATGAGCGCCGATCCTGCGCCTTGGCCAGAGAACTGTGATGCAGCATACGAGAGAACGGATGCATCGATTCTGTCCTGAGTAAGACCCTCATCATAGATTGGTTTGTAGGCCTCGGCACAAAGCTCTCTCATAGTCGCATCGTATCGTTTTCCGAACTTGCTATGGCCGCCGGCTACGACAGCTACTTTTCTTCCCAATTTCATTTCCTCCGTGGACGGAACCCACTCGATGCGTTTCAAGCAGGTTCTAACATTCACATAACTATACTAGCGGAATCTCCGGTAACGTAGTCTTAAGGTTGACGATTAGTATAGCCGTCGCATATGGGCGCATCATTGTGTCAAAGCGACATTGCTGCTGGTTCCAAGAAATAGGAGAAAGACCCCGGTCGGCCGGGGTCATAGGGAATCTCAGTCTACTCTCCAATGAACTTGCCACGGCGCTTCTCAAAGAATGCAGCCAATCCTTCAGCAAGGTCCTTTGTCTTGAAACACTCGAGCAAGGCTTCGGCCTCAAATTTGAGATTGTCTTCGTAGTCTTCCTCAAACGCCATATGGGTCGCTTTCTTCGCCAATTTCATTGCAATCGGAGCGTTGCCACCAAGCTTTGCGCCGTACCACATCGCTTGACTCAGAAGCTCGTCCTTGGTCACGACTTTGCTGACGAGTCCAATTTCCAGCGCTTCTTGGGCTGTGATTTGACCTCCTGTGAGTATCATTTCCATAGCCTTACCTAGACCCACGACTCTTGGAAGTCTGACACAACCACCCCAGCCGGGAAGGACCCCGATACCTACCTCTACGGTCCCGAACTTCGCTTCCGATTCTGATATTCGGATGTCACATGCAAGTGCGATTTCTAGGCCTCCAGCAAGACACAGACCATTGATAGCTGCAATTGTCGGCTTTGGAAAGCCTGCAAGCTTGTCGAAGAATTTCTGGCCTTCCACAATGACCTCCTTAGCTTGATCATGATCACTAAGGAGTGACTGCATATCCTTCAAATCTGCACCTGCACTGAATACCTTATCGTGTCCGGACGCAAGCACGACCGATCGGACTTCATTGTCTTTCTCGGCTTCGTCCAAAGCATCATTGAGGTCTTGAAGAAACTGACCGTTGATAGCGTTGAGCGCATCAAGGCGATTGAACTTGATTAGGGCCGTGTTCTTTGTAGGTGAAAGAAAGGACCCTTCCTTACTATATAGCATCGTTTCGTACTCTGGCATTCCATCCACCCTTTGGGAAATTACGCTTCAGAATGGAATATGTGCTGCTTAAAAATCCGCTCCTGAATAAGACGTGCATCTGAATGTCCTAAGTCCATCCGACATTGGAAGCGTCAAAATGAGAGAGATAGAGAGCAGGGCCTGAAGCCCTGCCTTCTGTTGTTATTAATCACTTCAGCATCTTTGGAACGCTGTAACACTCGCCAAATTCCTTTTCGAGATTCGAGATGTGTTCGCGGATCTTGTCCATCCCGTAGTTTTCTGCAGTTTCGAACGGGCCAGCAGGCCAAGCGGCGCCAAGCTTCATGGCCATGTCAATGTCTTCTTTATTGGCAATTCCATCATCGACGAGAATCATGGCCTCGCGAACTCCTGCAATCAGGATTCTGTCTGCAATCCAGTTCGGATCAGCACCCTTTGGCTCCTCAGGTTCTGAAGGTCCAGCCCCATAGTCATAGAAGCCCTTCTTTGATTTCATCCCTATGGCCCCAGAATCAACGAGATTCTTCAACGTTTCAGGAGGTTTGAAGCAGTCACCAATCTCTCTGTAAAGAGTAGACATGGCGTTGAAGGCTATGTCGAGACCCACGAAGTCGCCCAAAGCGAATGGCCCCATAGCGGCCTTGCCAACACTCACCATTGCGTTGTCAATCTCCTCCTTGGTGGCCTCTCCTCGCTCGTAGATTAGGAGCGCCTCTCGCATGCCTGGCATGAGAAGACGATTGACAATGAAGCCGGGACTATTCTTGGCCAACACGGTTTGCTTGCCCTGCTTCTCGCCAACTGCCTTGGCAACTGCAATCGTATCTTCACTGGTCTTCTCTCCGACAACAATCTCGAGGAGCTTCATAGCGGGAACTGGAGAGAAGTAGTGCATTCCGATGAACTTGTCAGGCCTGTTGGTGGCTGTTGCAAGCTCATCAATGCTCAGTGATGAAGTGTTCGAAGCTAGAATTGCGTGCTCCGGTGCGGCAGCATCAATCTTGGCGAACACCTCCTTCTTGACCTCCATGTTCTCGAATATGGCCTCAATCACAAGATCGGCGTCCTTGACTGCATCCTCGGTATCAACAATACCCTTGACTCTACCCATCAGGCCTTCTGCCTCTGTGATAGACATCTTGCCCTTGTCTATGCCAGTCATTACACTATTCCGGATGCTCTCAAGCCCCTTGTCCACTAACTCTTGGTTGATGTCCACCATGGCTACTTCATATCCGTTCCATGCAGAAACGTAGGCAATGCCCGATCCCATCAAACCAGAACCAATAACTGCGACCTTCTTGATGTCCATTTCAGACCCTCCTACATCGCACCCATCAGTGCTGCGAGAATGAGGTTTGCGAGAGGATCACTTTCGTGGGCGTTGCCTATGACTTCAAGACGTCCGTCTTTCATTGTGTCCTTGAAGGGCACCTCTCCAGTGAAGATTCCCAGAAGCGTTTCTGCGCTGGCCTTGTAGATACAGTCTGGACTTGGGTAGATGCCATCATGGATGGTCATGTCGTCCTTCGTGATCACCATGTATTGGGGACCCGCCTCTGTGTAGACCTGCAGAATCTTGCCGTCATAAGGCCCCACCCAGTCCTCGAGCATCTTTCTGAGATCTTCCTTTTCCTTCACCTTGGCTATCAGGAATTTGAAGAACTCATCAAGTTGTGTAGACATTCGCACTCACTCCTCCTTCGCCATCCAGTCATCGATGGCCTCTTGCATTGCTGATTCGATGGAGACCGTCCAGATGTTGCCTTTCTTCTCTTTGACCTTGGCTAGGAAGTCGTCATACCTGTCTCCGTCCATCAGGACCACAATTCGACCCTTACGGTCATCGATGAAAGCCTGATGATACATCTTCTTGGACGTCCAGTACTCGTGTTCTATGTCACCTTCTTTCAGTCGAGGATAGAAGGGCCACTCACCCGTTGGATGCTTTCTGAATTTGGCCAACTAACTCAACCTCCATTTCTTTACGATGTCCCCTGTAGCCTCGAGGAAGCCAGGTCTGAAGGGCCATTGACATACATAGCGGAATCCTTTGACCCCATCCCTTTCTCCACCCGACCATCGTCCAGTGTAGACCCTTGCACCTGTGTTGTGCACAAACTGCATGATCACACACTCGACAAAACCCTCGGGCTTCAGATTCGCTTCGTCAGCCAATTCCTTGATCTTCTCAAGGGTTTCTTTGTTGAAATCGACTTCCAAGTTTATCACCCCTTCCTGAAAGCCAAGCGCTTGTATGGCTTCCCCCATCGTTCCTCATACATTAGACCCTCCAGTGGTGGTCTGCTAGGTCCGAGAGCACGTGGTGATATTCTCTTTCCGATGCAGAACGCCGTCAGGGGCGTCCAGGTTGGAGGAATTCCCAATCTGTCACGTATCAACATTGCATGTCGCGGGTCAGAACAGACAAGAGCCTCATAGCCACAGCCATAACCTAGTTCCGTGGCGGTGAGCCACATGTTCTGAACGGCCATCCCGGCGACGACAGACCCGAACAGTTCATTCGGATACTGGTAACCAGCATCGTGCCACATCTCACTTGCACAGACGATAATCACGGCATCACTCTTCTCCGGATATCTGAAGAGCTCTCCATCTCTCAGTCTTGCGTATACAGCAGCTCGATATGGATCGCTGATGAACCAGTTTCTCCCGCTCGTTAGCTCAAACGGAGCACCACCAAACGCAGACTGGGCCATCTCTTGTGCAATGTCGGCCAGGAACACTTTCATGTCCTCATCATCCCTGATTACAATGAAACGTATCATGAGCATGTTCTCTGGACTTGGCGCATGTCGAGCCGCCTCTAGAATCATCTCAATGTGATCATCGGGCAGCTTCTCGCCGGTGAACTCACGGATGGACCGCCTATCTCGGATGAGCTGCAGAGACTTTAGCTCCTCCGTAGTCTTGGCCACATCCTTTGCCTCACCAGCAGCCTTCGCCTTCTCATCAGCATCTGTTGCCATTAATTCACCTCATGGTTGTTGTTAAACGCGGGAGTCGAGAATAACATAGGCCATAAATGTATTCGCTTTCACACGGAAGTCAGTACTTCTTCTTTGCTGTCAGAGTGAAACTTTCGCCAGTAATCTTCCAGAAACCCTGACAGAGTGGTGGTCGATATATCACTACATCTTGTCCAGAGAACATCCTCAGTACCAACCCAATATTGGCATGAATACACAAGCTGACTTATTTCAGACTAGCAAGAACACAGAATGGAGTGCATCGCAATCTCCCGGTGGATGGTGTGCTCCATTCTTTCTTGAGTTGGAGCGCGAATGCTCCTTCTCATTCCTTCATTCATCGAAGGAAGCGAGTTTCATGGATCGAAGCTGGTAAGATCGATTGCCTTCCCAATGATATTCTGGACTGTTGCCACTCGCTTCTTGTTCTCAGGAGTCACGGTGCCCACCAGATCATCCACTTTTTGAGATGTTGTAAAGGTATCGTGGGCGGTCATCATGATTGGGACGCCGAGTTCTCTTGCTCTAGAGAGCGTGCGAATATCAGGACCCATTCCACCGGCCAGAATCAATAGATTCGTGTCTGTTTCAAGAGCAGCTAGGCAAATGTCAGTGCGATCACCGCTCGTGATTACTGCCTTGTCCTTTGCGCGTCTGAACCACTTCAAGGCATTCTCGGGAGCCATGCTGCCGACCATGAATCTATCAACGAGAATATCCATTTGATCCTCTCCAATAATCATCTCCCCATTCAGAGCTTTGAGAATGTCTCTGACTGTCGGACTGAAGAGTTCTCTTTTCTGGTAGACCACGCCTAGAAACTTCAGTCCGCTGTCTTCAAAGAATGGTCTGATATGCTTCTCCACGGTAGTCTTCAGCATAGGAGGAACCATGTTCAATATCAGGCCTATCTCCTCGATGCCATGTTGCATGAAGAGGTCTCTCTGTAAGAGCACCTCATCTATAGAAGTGATTTCAGGAAAGTTGACAAGGCAAATGACCGAAGCGTCAAGCATCTTGGCGATCTGGGGAGTCGAGAGTTCCACATGAAGAAGATGCCAAGGTGCTCTCGCGCCTTCTATTACCACAAAGTCTTTGCCTTTTGCCACCTTGGTATAGCATTCCTTAATCCTCTCAACTAAAGCCTCACGACCAACCCGAATCAACTCGTCATAGCTAGATTTCGTTCTGACAATGGGGCATATGCAGGATATTTCTGCATCCAGGTCCAGGACTTCCTTCATAACCGCCGCGTCTTCATCGACGTCAAGCGATTCTTTGCTATGTTCAAAACTCTTGAAGCCAACAGGCTTGAAGTAGCCAACTTTGTGTCCCTTCTTCTGTAACTTGGCTGCAATCGCCAATGCCACCATCGTCTTACCTGAGAGAGTTTCTCCGCTGATCACGATATTCTTGGTCATCCTACTCTCCTCCAATTGTAATCTTAACATCCACCGCAGACACACCCTTTCCCCTAACATAAGCGAATGCTGGGTTGATATCTAACTCCACAATCTCCTTGAAGTCATTGACTAGTTGGGAGATTCTCAATATTGTATCCTCTATCGCCGCAATGTCACTTGGTTCCTCTCCTCGTACACCTCCGAGGATGGTTCCCATCTTTGTTTCTCCAACCAGCTCCGTGGCATCTCTTCGAGTCATCGGCGCCAGGCGGAAAGCCACGTCTTTAAGGTAGTTGACGAATATACCGCCAGCACCGAACATCACTAGCGGTCCAAATTGAATGTCACGAGAGCATCCAATTATGAGCTCTTTCCCTTTCTCCACCATCTCTTGTACATCGACACCGTAGATCACAGCCCGTGGCACATGAGAACGCACACTGTCGAGAATCTGAAGGAACGCATCCTCTACTTCCTCTGCATTCTTCAAACCCAAATGGATGCCTCCAATATCCGTCTTGTGGACAATATCAGGCGACGAGATCTTGAGCACCACAGGATAACCAAGCTCGTCTGCGATTCTCCTCGCTTCCTCGGTACTCGTAGCCAGAGCTATACGTGCAACAGGAATCCCGTATGCCTCTGCAATCTCGTGAGCCTCGCACCCTAGGAGGACACGACGTTGGTCGCTTCTCACTCCTTGGATGATCTTCTCAACCCTCTTTATGTCCACATTGAATCTAGGTGGCTTTTCATCTCCTAGTGAGTCCCTCAACACCATGTATCGATATAGCTCTGCAATTGCATTCACCGCACGCCCAGGGAAGTCGAATACTGGGATTCTACCCTCGTTGAGCGTCTTACGAGGATTGGTCATGGAGTGACCGCCCATGAACACTGCGAGAAGAGGCTTGTGAGGATACTTCTTGCGTGCTTCGACCAGTATCTGTGCAGTCTCGTCTTCCTTCGTCATGGCTTGAGGAGTCAGCAGAACGAGAAGACTGTCGACATTCTCGTCACTCAATGCTGCGTCTACACACAGTGCGTAATCTTCAGGTTGAGCAGTTCCCAGCGCATCGATGGGGTTGTACACAGACGCTGCCCGCGGCAATCCATCTTTGAGTCGTTCAATAGTCGCAGAGGAGAACTGTGCGATTTGAAGTCCGTTTGCTTCACAAGCGTCCGTCGTTATGATACCTGGACCACCAGCGTTTGTCACGATAGCTACTCTATTTCCTGCCGGTAGGTGACAGTCGTCAAAGACATTCGCCACCTCAAATAGCTCTGACATGCTGTCGGCTCGAATCACCCCGCATTGTTTGAATGCGACCGTGTACGCCATGTCACTACCAGCGAGCGAACCAGTGTGAGATGAAGCCGCACGAGCTCCTGCGGCGCTCACTCCAGACTTGACAACAAAGATGGGCTTGTTCGGGGCGATCTTCCTGCACACATTCATGAACCGTCTGCCATCCATGACCGACTCTATGTAGAGAAGAATGAATGTGGAATCTGGGTCTCGTCCAAAGGCCTCAATGAAGTCAGACTCGTCGAGGTGTGCCTTGTTACCTAGGCTCACAAACTTGGAGAAGCCAATCTTCTCCATAAGACTCCAATCAAGGATTCCGGTCATCAGCGCACCGGACTGTGAGGCAAATGCTATGGTTCCTTTCTCAGGCGTCCCAGCAGCAAAGGAGGCATTGTACGGTGCAAAAGTGTTGACTATACCAAGGCAGTTCGGACCTTGCAGTACCATCTTGTACTTCTCCGCCAGTTCAACAAGCTTCTTCTCGGCCTCTTCGCCCTCGTGACCAACCTCTTTGAATCCAGCGGTTATTACGACGAGAGCCCTGACTCCCTTTTTTCCACACTCCTCAACAACGGGCTGTACAAACTTCGCCGGTATCACTATCACAGCGACATCGACTTCTCCTGAAACCTCAGAAACGGAACGGTGGACCTTCAGGCCAAGGATCTCTCCACCCTTTGGATTGATTGGATATATCTGGCCCTTGTAGCCACTTTCAATGAGATTTCTGACCACGTCATTGCCAAGTTTTCCTTTGGTCGCTGACGCCCCTATGACAGCAATTGATTTGGGATTGAACAAAACGTCGATGCCTTTCTGTCTGTCCAACGCACAACACGACCAGGACTCGGAGTGTCAAGGAGTTCAGACGGTATCTTCCATATGTTAAAACTTGTGTCCTTTTGGCCAAGATGTGCGACTGCTCAGCGCTGTTTCTCTATTTCGGCTGGGTCAAGATACAGTACGTCAACGGGGGACGTCATGCTCCTGTTATCTAGGTTGATTGGTCGTTGGCGATACCGAACACCCAGTCCGAAATAGAAGACTAGAATGATTATGGTATAGAGTAGCGCCCCCACGAGATTCTCCAGCGTAATCCACCCGACGGCGGTGGACAGAGCACCAAACAGCAAGCCAATGCTTAGATACCCAATGATTAGGACCGTGCATAGGTAGTAGGTCCACGACTTCTCTCTTTCTTCCCAGGAGCTAGTCACATA
>JBHLRV010000041.1:0-8866 GCA_048882205.1 Candidatus Thorarchaeota archaeon
AAAATTGACAACTGTAATCTTGAATATGTATGACATTGACAATACAAAACGCCACTCTAGTTGCTAAGTATTGACATTCAAAGGTGCTCTTTTTGTCAAGAATGTTCATTGTTTTCCAAGATGATGTAATTGTCATATAAGTGTACATGCGTCCCAGGAGCTGGTAGGCGTTTCTAGGAATCGCGCGGAGATGAATGCGCTGGTACGCGAAACAACCAACAGTCTGTTAGAGAAGATATACGCTATAGACTACGTGGAGTCCAGCCAAGTCATTTGTCTGGAGCGTCATGTGCTTGATGAACGAGGGCACGCTCCACTCTTGGACATAACTGCTCAGGCATGCAAGCACGGGGCCGAAAGAGCCGGGGCAACCTTGTGTGCCGAATGTCCGTTCAAACTTAGACTCGTGGAGCCAAGGCTTGCGCACAGTTTGCAGGATATCCTCAAGGCTCTACAGCAACTTCGCTCGACGAAGGAAACTAGAGATTCCGTTCTGATCTGAAGTGGTAAGCATGATAGAGAACATGGTCTTTCTAGGAAGGGTTCAAGCTGAATTCGACAATGCTATTCAGCATTTCAGCGGGATAGCAGAAGGAGAATGTGAATGTCTCAAGAGTCCCTGTACACAGCTTGCAACAAGCTTTCCTGTGATAATGGATGATGGGTCGGTAAAGGCATTCAAAGGGTATAGAGTTCAACATTGCAGAGTGTTTGAGCCGACCAAGGGCGGTATAAGATATGCACCAGATGTTGACCTCGAGATGGTCAGTGCACTTGCATTTGAGATGACTCTCAAATGTATGGTAGCAGGGCTGCCATATGGCGGGGCAAAGGGCGGCGTTGCATGCAATCCGAAACTGCTTTCCCGAAGTGAGAAAGACAGGCTAACGAGAAGGTACACCAGGGAAATCATGCCTATCATAGGTCCGGATAAAGATGTACCAGCACCGGACGTTGGCACAGGACCAAGAGAGATGGGTCTGATATTTGATACGTATGCAAGTCATAACCCTGGAGCTCCCTATAATTCTGCAGTGGTCACAGGAAAACCACTGGTTCTTGGTGGTTCTGAGGGGCGAAACAAGGCCACTGCACAAGGAGGTGCCTATACACTCCAAGAAGCAATTTCTAGTGGACGGACAAGCCTTGCCACCCTGAAAGGTGCAGAGATTATTGTTCAGGGATATGGAAACGCTGGTCATCACATTGCCACCATCCTACATGAGGACCACCAATCTAGGATAGTTGGCATTAGTGATTCAAAGGGCGGTATCTATTCCAAGGATGGCCTTGATCCGACAGATGTGCGGCGGCATAAGCTAGACACGGGATCAGTTATCGGCTACAAGGATCTACCTACTCTGTCTGAACAGCAGTTCTTGACAACAAGCTGCGACGTACTTGTTCCTGCTGCAAGAGAGAATCAGATTACAGGCAGAATTGCGGACGACATTGAAACCAAGATCGTCCTTGAGCTCGCAAACGGACCAACCACCGACTTGGCTGACAAGGCCCTCGGAGAGAAAGGGGTATTTGTAATACCAGATATCCTGGCCAATGCCGGAGGAGTAACTGTCAGCTACTTTGAGTGGCTCCAGAACAAGGCCGGGGAAAGCTGGGACCTCAGTACCGTCGATGGTAAACTGGAGAGGAGAATGCAGAAATCATTCAGCGAAGTTCTGAAGAACTCTCTGGAGCATGAGGTCGGGATGAGAGAGGCAGCTTTTATCCTCGCAATCAACAGAGCACTAGATGTATGCCAAGGGAGGGGCGTTTTCACATAGACACAAGGTTCCTGAGTTGAACGGAATTCCTTAGCATTTGGAGTCTGCATTAAGGAAACTTAGCAACCAGAATCCGCATGCTTTGACGCGCCTCCCACCCATCTTCAGGTTTGCTGAGATGATAGAATGGGGCCGTGTGGGAAGGGCTTGCTCGAAATCTTCCGGACTGTTCATTGGCAAGTATATCCGAATAAAGAGGAGTAGAAGGAGCCTGTGGCGGGAATCGAAACCATGGCGCGGACTAGATGGACGCGCCACAGTTCTCACAGGTTCGTCGACTAGAATCATTTCTATGACTACAATGCGGACATACCACGAGCGTTATCTCTTTGATCACCGTTTCTCTGATGACTCCCTGCCGTGTCTGACTCATGGTCGATGCTTCGGGCAGACCCGTTAGCCCGCCCCTGTTTCTGCAATAGATAAGTATCCCATTTCGACGCACTTCAACATCGGGAGGAATATCTCCTGTATTGATTGTGACTTCGTATTGGGTAGACGCGCCTGCTTCAGAAACGCTAAAGGTATGTGTCGACTTGAATCTCGTCAAGACCCTTTTCTCTGAAACAGTCCTTCCATCGTATAGGACCTCCTCTTTCCCAGACCAGCTGGACCAATTGACGTCAAAGCGATGCCCATTGAAGTGAAAGGTTACCACGTGTTACCCTACTCCTATCTAGATTCCATAAATGTCAAAGACTGTAATAAGTTATCATGCCATAGTACCCATTTGGGTAGGTCGGGTCTGCAATGGGAATCGGATTTTACACAATGCATCTCATCAGGGTGTAGGGGAGAAGATTGAGTGAAAGGGGAGGTTTTGAAAGATGGGCTGGTCTGATGAGAAACTGAATATCATATACGACAAGATGGGTGGCTGCTGTGCGTCCTGCGGCACGAGATTGTCGTTTGTTAGCTACGGAGCTATATGTGAGAGGGGCGCATGGGACGCAGATCATAGTAGGCTGATTGCACAGGGAGGGACAAATCATTTGAATAATCTCTTGCCAGTATGTTTCTTATGCAATCGTGAAGAGCTTGACATGACGTCAAGGGAGTTTGAGAGCTGCGTCTTTCGGAATTGGATTTCCTGGGAATCATTTCGTAGAGTTATGCGAAGGAAATACGGATGTCCATGAAGTCAAAGAGCGTCTGATCAACAACTGGGAACAAGAATAAATGGGGCCCGTGGCGGGAATCGAACCCGCGGCAGAGGATCCACAGCCCTCTATGTTACCATTACACCACACGGGCCATTGTTGGGATTGGTGGTGAAGAAACGCTCCAAGACTTCGGCTTATTAGGTTATCCGTCCGATGTACTGGAATTACGATAGAAAGTGCAAATACTTAATGTAGAACTCGTTGACTGGATGAGTTATTACTTGCTTCGTGCATTGCTTTCACACTGTTGAGTTAGAGCGGATTAATGGAAGTGCGCTATGATGGGAGAATCGGAGCTGAACAGAGAGAAGCTAGAACAGATGTTCAGAGAAAGCGGTTACGACGATTTCAAATGGATAGACCCACAAAAGATCGTGGTAGCCCAATGGGTACGCATGAAGTGCATGTATGGCTGTTCGAACTACGGCATGGGCGCATGTTGTCCTCCTAACGTGCCTTCAGTTTCGGACTGTGAACGCTTCTTCAAAGAGTACAAGCAGGCCGCAATCTTTCACTTCGAGGCGCAGATGGAGAATCCAGAAGATCGACATGCATGGAGCAAAGAGATCAACCTAGAACTCCTAGATCTGGAGAAGAGAGTCTTCCTTGACGGTTATGAGAAGACGTTTCTCTTGTTCATGGATACATGTGAGATATGTGAAGAGTGTACTGGAGAGAGAGAATCATGCAAGCATCCAAAGCTTGCTCGGTCCCCGCCTGAGGCATTAGCTGTTGATGTGTTCAGTACTGCAAGGCAAGTTGATTTTCCAATTGAAGTCCTGAAGGACTACCATGAAACAATGAACCGCTACGCAATCCTGTTGATTGACTGATACTTAGACAATGAACCAGCTACTCCGACCATCAGAAATACTATCCTGCGACTCAAGAAGCCATCACAACGGTTAACACCCTCTGAGGATTTTTCCAGGCAAAGGTCAATTCCGGGAGACGATATCATGTTTGAAGAGCAGGGAATGGACAGATGGGCCATCGTTGAACAACTGGACCTGATGCTTGAAAGAAACTCAACCTATTTCTCAGGCCATCCGATCGCTTCCATGTCCACAATACCTCATCCACTTGGCGCCGAGATATTCTCAAAGACTCTAGAGAAGAACGCAGGTCGAATGCACACATTCAGGGAGTCAGCACGAGTTGAAGAAGAAATCATTGAGATGCTCGGTGACCTCTTTCATCTGAAGAACCAATATGGGACCACGACCTCAGGAGGAACTGAATCCAACCTGCTTGCAGTACTCTCCGGGCGTGAAATGGATGCTAGGAGGGTCAAGAAGCCCGAGGTAATTGCACCAAGATCTGCTCATTCGTCAGTAGAGAAGGTCGCATGGCTATTGGGAGTTAAGCTTGTCAAAACAAGAGTGGATAAACAGTTCAAGGCGGTTCCGAAGGCGATTGAGAAAGCAATCACGAAGAACACGATTAGTATCATAGCTACAGCTGGAACGACCTACTTGGGACAGGTAGATCCTATAGAGGAGATCGGCAGGATTGCCCGAGAGAACAGAATACCGCTTCACGTGGATGCAGCTTTCGGTGGTCTTGTGATACCGTTTCTTCAGGAGCTCGGATGGGGAACCTACCCATTCGACTTCGAAGTCAAGGGTGTCACTAGCATTAGCGTTGACCCGCACAAGATGGGGCTTGCACCAATACCGGCGGGTTGTATAGTCTTCAGATCTGGGAAACACCTCAAAGCAGTGACCAGGAAGATTCCGTATCTTCGCGGGCCGAGTGCCACTCAAGCATCAATTCTTGGAACCAGACCTGTTGCTTCAATTCTAGCCACATGGGCAATCATGAAACACCTTGGAAGAGCGGGATACAGAAGGATGATTCGAGAATGCATGGACCGAACTCTTCTCGCGAAGGAGAGGATAGAGGACAATCCAATGTTGAGTCTTGCAATCGATCCGGTCATGAACGTGCTGGGCATCAAGAGCAAGGAAGTACCAATTGATGTCGTCGTCAAAGAAATGGAGAAGAGAGGATGGCGCATGGCGACGTCTCCGGCCCCTCCATCAATCAGAGTTGTTGTGATGCCTCATATGTCTACGGGAGCTTTGAATGCTTTCTTCAACGACCTAGACGTTGTGTCAACAACAATCCCTGCAGACTAGGCAGGAGTGCCTATTGACTCTTTGAGACTGGTAATCTCTTCCTCTAGGTCTTCCATGCGTTTGGACATGTCCATCACGACCTGAAGCAGCATCGAGATCAGATATCCGTAATTCACGGAGTAACCCTTCTCTCTCTCAATGATGTTTGCCTCCTCAAGCCTCCGTGCAATGTTCGTGATTGACTGTTTTGACACTTTTCTCTCTTTCACTTGGCGATCGACGACTTCTCGCACCTCTCCGGGACCCAATGGACTACCCCTGAGAGGGCTGAGAAGACTGTGAAGCATGACAAGACCTGCACTCATGCGTGGGTTCAGCAGCTTGGCAAAAGTTCGGTTCAGTTCAGCCTTCAACCTATCTAGCCCCCGTAGTTTGGATGACTGGCAGCGGTACACGCTTCATTCATGAAAAAGCTTCCTGAACTGCTAGAACTCCCATTATAAGCGTAGAAAGAATGCGCTAGTCCGGATGCGTTTACTAGGCAATTCGCTTGTTACCATAGAGATTCGTGTATCAGGTCAAAACAGTGAAAAGACACCAGATGATTCTCGCTCGTGTGAGTCTGCAAGTTGACTGATGATTCAGGTAGAGTTGTGTTCGTGTCAGTAATCCACACCGACACAGAGAGTGTCAAGCGCGCGAGAGAAGTTGTAAGAACGGTGAAGCCCGAGGTGGTAGCTGTCGAACTCGATCACGAGAGGTATCGCCAGCTCATAAATCCGGACGAGAACATGGAAAACTGGATACCACCACCTACAGGGGATGCAGTCCAGAATCTGATGCAACATATGGCGTCGCTTGAGAAGAGGCTCGGTGAAACCACAGGAGCAGCCGTTGGAACAGACATGCTTGCAGCAATCGAAGAGGGGCATAATGTCGGTGCGAAGATTGCCTTGGTGGACAGACCAATTCAAGCAACCATGCAGGCCATCATGAAGGTCCCGCTTGACGAAATATACGGGCTCATGAACTTCATTCCTGAAGCGAAAAAGAACATCAGTGATGGGACGGAAACTGACATCCTCAGCGTGCTGAAACAGAATGGAGCAATTGATGACCTTATGACTCAATTCGAGTCCGAGTTCCCAGGCCTTGCGGACGCCTTGATTCACCAGAGAGATATCTATGTAGCCCGAGCCCTTCACACCATCCTGAATGATGTGGAAGGAAAGATAGTCATTGTTCTGGGGGCAGGACATGTGGAGGGTGTCAAGTCCAAACTGGCAGATTTGTTAGAGAAAGATCAGGACACGTAGAGTCCCATGGCAGCGATTAGCTCCTCCAAACCCTCCCCGGTCTTTGAACTCAGCTTGAGAACAGGGATTCGAGCATCCACCTCACGAACGTCTTGAAGAAGCGAATCGACATCGAATCCAATTGCTTCGGCAAGGTCAATCTTGTTTATGACAACCATGTCTGCTCGCTTTATCGTAAGGGGGTGCTTTCGCACCATGTAAGGCCCTTCTGTGACGCTGACTAGAACTATCTTCTTCTCAACTCCAAGAGAGTATCCTGCAGGGCAAATCAGGTTTCCAACATTCTCAATGAAGAGTACATTGTAGTTGGTAAGGTCGATATCTGCAAGTGCTACTTTGAGCATTCTAGCATCCAAGTGACAGGCGGTGCCAGTGTTGATCTGAACTGTATCTACACCGTGCGCAGCAACTCGATCTGCATCAATTCTAGTGGCCAGATCTCCGGCCACCATTAGTATTCTGTATCTATCCTTTAGCTTCTCGCATAGGGACTCTATGAGCTGAGTCTTTCCTGTGCCAACTGAGCCCATGATGTCGAAGGCTCGAATGCCATTATGTCTGAAGACTCTAGAGTTCTGGGCTGCAGCCTCTTCATTTGCCCCGAAGAGGTCCTTGTGGATGTCTATAGACACAGTTCGTTCTGTCATTGATACTCATTCTCACTCTTTAGGTCTTGAGGAGTCATTTCCGCATATAGATAGTGGCCAACCATGGGTCGGACAAGCATCTTTTCAACTAACAGTGCGATAAACGCCCACAGGAACGCTTGCATCATATCAATCGTCGCGTAGAGGAACGTGACTTCGATTGATTCGGTCACTGCGGCGAAGATTGTCATGCTCGGTAGGAAACCCCCGATTATGCCGCCGCCAAACAAAACCATGACCACATATGTGATACTATCTCTATCGGACCTCAGGTGAATGGCATATCCAGTACCGACTCCCAGGCAAATGTTACCAATCATTGGGAGTAGTGGTGGTTCCCCCCCTGCAATGGCACCCCCAAGTCCGACTATGGCACCGACAAGTGCCCCACCAGGCAGACCCCCGATGACTCCCCCCAGCTCCGAAAAGAGGAAACCTGGTGTAAGATCGAGGAGACCGGGTACAACAGGGATTCTGACAAACATCCTAACAACAACGCCGAGGGCGGCCAGCATGGCGAGAGTCGTCAGGGCCACTGAATTTCTTTGCAGGGGAATAGAGCTCATCACTGATTCACTCGACTAATGCCACTCAGCCTGGAGGGTCCGGCCACGGTTCTAACAAGAATCTTCTGGTTTCGTCATACCACTGTTCGAGTCTGGCTAGGATTTCTTGTCTGACTTCCTCAGTAGAAATAGCCCTGTAGACATAATAGTATCCGCCTCTGTCGAAGGTGCGTTCCTCGGTATCGATGAGGCCCATCTTCTTGAGTTTCTTGAGAACGCGTTGGACAGTGCTACGATCACGGCCAATCCGATCTGCGATATTCTTCACAGTCTTGGGACCTGAAATCAGAGCGAAGTACGCATCGATCTCTGTACTCCTAAGCCCAAACGCGCAGCACAACAGGTCAGATGGTTTGTCAAACCCTTTGCTGAAGAGGTTGGCCAGTGGCTCTCGAGAACTCATTTTGACTCGCATCACAGTCCTATCGATATCACATAAGGGTTGTGCAGCAGCGTGCACAATCGCTGTTCCTCGATAATACTTCGGTTCAAAAGACACTAGATGGAGTGAATCCAGGGTGTCAATCTGAGATGGACTTCAGACCGGTGAAAGATGACATGAGTTCCGATCCATGGACGCGACACGAAACAGAGCCGGCATACCTTCGACCCATAAACCTTGCTCCACTCAAAGGAATCATCGAATCAGACCCTGTCCGCTCAAGAGTCTTGAAGGTCCTCATTGAGGACGGATCCTGGGTTAGCACCGGAGATCTTCTTAGAGCCGCACGGCAAGAGAGACCTATTGTGGGAGCTGTGACAGTGGGAACGATGCTCCACGGTCTAAACAACTTGGTGTCCTCAAAGCTGATACTTAGTAGGACTTCTCTGAACTCTGGTATTGAATGGGCAGAGTGGCGAATTAACCCCGATTGGATTAGACCTACACGCAAGCTGTTACAAATGCTGAGGAGGCCCAAGTTCGAGAAGGCAGTTGTCAAGAAGATACCTGCTGAGAGGCAGACTCATCCCGGCGAGCAGAAGGGGCCACTTACTCAACAGTGAGTAGCTAGCATCGTTTGAGTAGACTTATTAGGAATGAGCAATCGCAAGAGTGCATGCGAAATCCGACCAGTAAAGAAACTCGAGACATAGTGGTCACAACTGACGACGAAGATCAAGAAACTAGTTGGCAACTATCAGACGTTTCAATGTCCAGCGAAAAAACCAAGAAAGTCGCTCTCGCGGCCGTCATGGCGGCTCTGTCCATGGCTGTGTCCCCAGTGGCCGCGGTAGTCCCAAGGATTCCGGCTTGGGACATCGCGCTGTTTGATCCGATTTCTTTCGTTTGGATTATAGCCTTCTTGGT
>JBHLRV010000042.1:0-8826 GCA_048882205.1 Candidatus Thorarchaeota archaeon
TCGCCACAAGCGTTCCGGCGACAATAGTTGCCAGATAGCGCCAGACAAGTATCTCGACTCTTCTCACTGGTCGACTCACAAGCTGAACAATGGTGTGGGATTCAATCTCGTCGGTCAGAGCCGCTGTTCCTAGTAAGAGTCCGAAGAGAGGGATGAGCAGCGATATGTACAGCGACTGGGTGAGGTCCACAAAGAACGTACGGGCAGGAAACGGATCACTGGGAACCATGCCCGTGGATAATAGGACCACAGCCGGAAGCAGTCCAAGGACAATCAAGAGGTGACTCTTGCGGTCCTTTACGAAGGCAGTGATAAAGATCCAGAACACATACGCTCCTCTCGCTAACACATTGCGAAGAGAGCTTCCAATCCCGGTTCGGCCAAGTGATGATTGAACTGATTCGACATTCATCCTTTACCACCTCATGATACAAGGAACTCAAATAGCCTCTCAACACTCTCTGAAAGTGTGTCGATCCGAAGGAAGGGAGCTTTCTTCTTCACAGCAACGCGCACCAGCTCGTCGTAGAACATTTCAGGTCGAGGAGTCACAACTGTGCAATGCATCAGTCCATCCTTGACTTCGGACAAAGACAATGACCTCACGAGTCCATCGAGCTCCACTAGTCCGCTCGTGATTCGCTTCATATTCTCTGGTGTTGAATGAAACTGAATCTCATGGGGATACTGATACAACAGACTCCGTATTCTATGGGGATTGCCCTCCGCGACGGTCTGTCCCCTATGTATGAGCGTAATCCTGTTTGCAAGATGCTCTAGTTCCTCGAGAACATGACTTGAGATCAGAACTGTGACCCCTCTCTCTGCATTGATTTCTTGAAGTAGTTCCATTATGGTCCTGCGACCCAGTGGGTCCAGACCACCCAGAGGTTCGTCGAGGACTAGCAGTTTCGGCGAATGGGCCAACGCCGCGGCGATTTTTGTCCTCTGTTTCATTCCCTTGGAGAGTGCCGATATCTTCCTTTCCTTGAACTTACTCATTCCTACACTTGAGATCGCCCAATCGACGGCCTCATCGGTCTTGCCTCCCGGTTTGTTGATGCGAGCAAGCATCTTGACCGAACTTCTTACAGTTGCCCACGAGTAGAGGTCGTCATGCTCCGACACATATCCTATCTCTTCCTTCACGCGAATATTGTCGAAGGGGTCTTCACCAAAGACTCGTGCGCTTCCACTATCCGGTCTAGCGAGTCCTGTGATGAGCCTGATGGTGGTTGTCTTACCTGCACCGTTGGGGCCTACGAAGCCCGTGATTGAGCCCTCTCGTACAGCCATGTTGAAGCTGCTAATTGCGACGACTTCGCCATAGCGCTTGGATGCCTCCCTTATTACGATGGCGGCCATTAGGTGTCCCTCCTGAATAGAGTGAATACAAGCGCCAGAATCCCAAGAAGGAGAGTGGCTGCCACGACACCAACCACCATGATCGCTTCCACGCCTATCTCATTGAAGAAGTACACATTGTATCCATTGACTGTAACCTCGGTGTATCCGAGCGCGACTGCCCCCATTAGGGATAGAGCCCCAATGAAGTCCAGCAGAATGAGGAGCGATTCGGATTGGTTCCATGCGAGAGCGACTGCAGTGTAGAAGCTTGACATGATAATTGCAGCAATGAAGAGTGTGAGAGTCGCAACGGCTCTTCTTTTTGTCAGGCTTGAAAGGGCTATTGTCAGAATACTAACAATCACGGCTGCCATGAGTGTGAAGCCAATGGCCCATAGGAGCAAGTCGAGGCTGGCGAAGACATCGGTTCCTAGACCGTAGTTCAGCAAGAAGTATTGAACAACAGCCGGGAGCATTACAACGATGACGGAGAATAAAATCAGGCTAGCCAGCTTTCCGATGACGTACTCGAACCTGGATATCCTAGCAAAGTAGACCTCTGTTGTCTGGTGAAGTCTATCATCAGCTATTAGACCTCCGCCGACCATAGCCATCAACAGCAACCACATGAAGCTGATTCCTCCCGAAGTGAGTGACAGAGGTAGCATAAGTCCAAACGGCCCAAAGATGTCGGGAGGGATCACACTCACACGATTGATTAGAGATACCATGCCGATGACTGAGTCTGCATATGAGTGGCGGAATAGCTCTGCAACGTCCAACCCGGGGCCAATGAAAGGAGAAAACATAGACAGGGCAATGATGACTATATCCTGCGCCAAAATCGTGAATAGCATGAATACAAGGAGCAGTTTCGTGAAACCGGACCTGCGGACTGCTTCTCGAAGGTTGAACCAAGCTACTGTCATGACCCTGTACCATCTGGCCTTTCTAACGCCAGTGAAACGTCTGAAGCCAAACTTACGGACATAGCTGTCATCAGTGTCTTGCTCACTCATTCCATGTCACTCCTCCCTTCAATCAATGACACAAACACATCCTCCAATGTCTGCGTCCTTCGTCCCATATAGCGCAGACTGACATTGGAGTCCTTGTTCACTTCTTCAAGTACTATCATCTCGGTGCCATCTGACTTCTTCACATCGACAAAGACACCTTCAACCTGAGCATCCAGTCCCCGCGTCGTTAGCTTCTTCGCAAACTCGACTGCATTCCCGGAAATCTTCAACCTCAGCATCCCTGAGGTGTCGGCGAGAAGTTCCTCCATGCTACCAGTGGTAACAACTTGCCCTCTGCCAAGAACTACAACCCAGTCACACACCTTCTCAACATCAAACAAAAGGTGGGAGGACACTATCAGACTCTTCTCTTCTTCTCTGTAGAGTTTCTGAATCAGTTCAAGCATCTGGTGACGACCAGTGGGGTCCAGACCATCCGTCGGTTCATCAAGAATCACCAATTCTGGGTCATGAACAAGTGCTGCAGCCAGTTTACACTTCTGCATCATCCCCGCACTGAACTCTTTCAAGGGGCGATATCTCTCCTCGCCTAGGCCCACGTAATGAAGTGTATCATGAGCTCTCTGCGCTGCTTCTACTGTCGGCAACCCCGAAAGTCTTCCCATGAAAGTGACATACTTCATGGCACTGACTTCCGGGATAATCGGGGTGAATTCGGGTGAATATCCCACACGATCACGAATCTCTTGAACTGAGTCTTTGAAGTTCAGGCCAAGCACTCCTCCTGAGCCAGATGAGTGACGTATTATGCCCAATAGAATTCGAATCAGTGTGGTCTTGCCGGCACCATTAGGACCCAACAATCCCACGGCCATCTTGGGAGCCTTTACAGTGACTTTATCCAACGCCAAGGTTGAACCATAGAGTTTCGTAAGATTAGTGGTACTGAATGCTTCTGAAGTCAAGATCTTGCACAATTGAGCCAGCGAATTATGGCTAATTAGTCTCCCTATCTACGAAAGGGAGGATAGGTCCTAGCTCTTTGTCATCGTGACAAGAATGAATTCCTCTTGCGGAGCGATGCGTATCCCTCCGAGGCTCGATTGGATCTGAATGAACTGAAGATCTCCACCTTGTTTCACTTGGAAGATGACTTCCTTCGTCTTGCCAATAAGAGCACTGAGCAGGGCAGAGATTTCCTCTGCACGTTCTAGTGAAACTCCCCATGAATTGATGGGAAAGCCCTCAGGGCTAATGAACAGAGCTGCATATACGTCAGGGAATTTGCTAGTGATGTTCTGGATTATCCGTTCGAAGACCTCCCGCTTTGGTACCGCAGTCATAATAGCTCACATCCATTGAGTTTCTCTGCATTCCTTGCCTGCAAACGGAGCGATTTCGAGAAAATAAGGTTTCTCGTGATGTGACTCCGCGACATCCGATTTCTCAAGAGCATCACGAAAACATTGAAGAAACCGTCAACTCACCGGGAACAGGGCAGCTGAGCAACTTGAGATACCACGACGAAACTCTGGAATTGACTGGCTCTGGAGTAACTATGGCTCGAATCATCTCCCGTCTAACACCAGCTCCTCTCGTGAACTTCTATGTGGGGGCCATAATGACCTACATGTCGCCAATCGGTCTCGGTCCAACGCTTGACTCTCTATCTGCCTTGCTAGTTGTCGTCATCATCATGGTAGTCGCGCCAATAGTGCCTATCATCCACGAGGTCTGGAAGGGAAGGACGGACCTCGACGTGTCAGTGCAAGAGAGTAGGTTCAAGTTCTTAGCGTTCTCGCTGCTATGCTACATAGTCGCTGTGGCAGTCTTTGGCTACGTCAATTGTCTCATATTGCAAGTCTTGGCGGTTGCATACTTCAACGTCACACTTGGAGTGTTGACTGCCAACCAAAGAAGTAAGATATCAGTTCACGGAGCTGGTGTAGGTGGTCCTGGTACTGCACTGCTGATGGTCTACGGGTGGATGGCTCTTCCAGTTGTGATTCTTTGGGCACTTGTTATCTGGTCAAGAGTCAGGTTACAACAACACAGCTTTCTCCAAGCCGCGGCTGGCGTCCTACTGGGAGTCCTCATAACGTGGCCAACATACTTGGTACTCTACTGAATGGATCCTATGTTGTCCAAAGGCAGAAAGGATGCTGAACGTCCTCTGGTTTGAATGCTTGTACGAAAATTGTTCATATGGACTGGATACCCCTCAACGGTTGCAGTTGAGACCAAAGAAGGTAAGACTGTCTGCAGAATGTATCAGTGGTTCGCACCATGGAAGAGAGTATGGAATGCCCGGAATGTGGCAAGAAAGTCAGAAGGGGATCGACTTTCTGCATGGGGTGTGGTTCAAGACTGGCCACGGGACATGAATCCCCCGCCACACCAGTTGAAACTGTCACTCGTCCAAATGCTGAAGTCCAAGACGACAGTAGCATATTGCTGACAGAGTCTGAGCTTGAAGACATCCCAGAGCCAGGTGTTCCCGCTGATGCTGAAGCTACACTGCCCGAAACCGAGCTACCAGAACTCGCTGAACCTGAAGTCGCCGAAGTACCAGCCGCAAGCGAGGTAGCCGCTCCTGAACCTCCGGAGGGCGACCTCTCCTGGGAAGTGGATGAAAGTCTTGTCAAACCGGTTGAGAATGAGGATTCTAGTTTAGTAGCCACTGATGAAGCGGCCATTATGGAAGTGCCTGATTCCGGGATACCTCCAGATGCTGTGGTGTTGGAGGACCGTACAGAGGGGCTTGATTGGGACGAGATGGGAGTAGGAGAAGAACCTGAGATAAAGGTGGGAATGCCCTTCAAGGAAATCGAACCTCCCAGCGTAGTGTCTGATGAGATAGACTTCGCGACGGATGTGGTCATTGACCACCTCTTTCCGGAGGGTAGAGATGACGAAACTCGAGAAGCCGTATCACACCTATTCCCAGAAGGCAGAGGAGTTACATCTAAGGACTTCATCGACGTGGTGGTCGGGACTCCGACCAAAGTTTCCGTCGCTACTCCCATGGTCGAGCTTGATGCGCCGTCGTGTCCAAGCTGTGGAGTTTCCATTAGCGGTGACGAGTTCGAATATCCTGACTATGTTTATGATTCAATGGGCAGAGCCAGACTCGAAGATGGAGATGCTAAGCTGAAGGAGAAGGAGTATGAACTGGCCATAGAGGCCTTCGAGAAAGCAAAGACCCTGTATGAGAGGGCTGGCAATCAGAAGATGGTCGATGAGTGTACGAAGAAAACTGACCTAGGGTACGATGCCATGGCAAACAACCACTTTGAGCAAGGGGAGAACCATCAAAAGGCGAACGAATATGAGTGGGCAATTGTTCAATATCGAAAAGCTCGCGAGCTCTACATGTTCTCAACTGATTCAAAGAAGCGGGCCCGTTGTGCGGCAAAGGTGCGCGAGTGCTATGTTGAATGGGGCAAGAGCTTGGAAACTGAGGGTGATGCACTAGCAAAATCAGGCAACACGCGAGAGGCGTTGGCTAACTACCAAGAAGCGGCTGAGAAGTACCGACAAGCCGACGAGAAGAAGAGACTCAAGGTTCTTGACAAGAAGATACGAAAGGCCTAACGACAGTTGAATTTCCCCGCGCACGGTGTAGTCTATGGCTCAAAACCTGTCAGGCGGAGAATGTTGCCTCGAAAGATTAGGTCGACATCGTCTTCTGAGTAGCAGAGCTGAGGACATAGCGACTTGACCGCATTGTATTGCTCTTGGAGGATATTGAAACGGAAACCGCGGGGAAAGAAGGACGAGTCCGTGCCGAACACAATCCTGCAGGACCCTCCAGCTTTCAGCGCCTTCTCGTAGATCTTGGTAATGGTCAGATCATAGGGCAAATACTGCATCCAGCTGTTACTACCGCTTGAGTCCACAACCACATTGTTGGTCTGATAGAATAGCATCAGAATCTCTCGGAAGAATCCTGCACCAAAGTGAGCAATCATGAAATTCAGGTCTGGGAAGTCCTGAGCTGGCTTCTGTATATCCAGCGGGTTACCAAAGCGGAGGTTGGCCTGTGAGCCAATTGTGATACCGAAATGAAGGATTACGAGCAACTTCTGCCTCAGAGCCTCTTCGTATATTGGGTACACCCTCTTGTCATATACGTGGAAGTCCCAAGAGCTGGGGTAAAGCTTGATTCCTTGGAATCCATCGCGTCCTGCATTCTTGACAACTTCTACGGCTTTCTCATCAGCGGGGTTGACATTTGCGTATCCCATGAATCTCTTGGGATATCGCTTTCGGGTTTCGAGGAATTCTTCTCGACTCTCTGGGCCCACCATCATCCCGATGGCCGTTATCCCGTATTTGTCAAGCTCTTTGATCCACATCTCTCCCGTGTCCCACGGTTCATCAGGAATGCTGAATTCAGTCATATCGGTCCTGTATGCCACGCGTTGCTGAGCCTGCTTGAGTCTCTCTGGATCGGAGAACCACTCCTTTACAGTGTCATATGTGATAAAGTGGGCATGTCCATCAATGACTTCTAATCCATCTAGCTTTGACTTGATCAATCAGGATCCTCCTTAGATTCGGTGGTGCTGAAGAGAGGCCTCTCATTAATCCCTTATCCCTTTTACCCAATGGCAACAAAGCAACTATGAAGTCGAAGGGCCTTTAGATCCAGTCACCGGTTTCAAGCTTCCTTGGTAGGTAGTCGTCCGTCAAGTATTCGAAGCTGTGGCTGGCGAAGGCCTGTATCTCTGCCTTCTCCTTAAGTTTCAACATCAATTGAAGGTCCTTTACCCAGTCTCGATTGGCCTTCACAAATGGTTCCTTGAGCATGTCCTTCACACGTTTGATGTCTGTAGGCTCCATCGGAATTCGAACTGATTTTGGAATGTCGTACTCATCCAGGTCTCTGCTAAGTACACCAAGCAGTTTTAGCTCAGGAGTGGCGATGAAGGGTGATTCGTAACTCAGGCGCTTGCTTCCTCTGAGAAAGACAGAGTAAATGTAGTGTCCATATGGGTCAGAATCAACAAGCGCAAAGGCGGGAATCTCCAACTCCTTGACAAGCATTCTGAGAAACGCCCTCGTTGCGATGTCCCCTGACCCTTTGCCTGTGAGAACTATGCAAGGCTGACGATTCCAATACTTGGCCTCAGCTAGCCTCATGACAGCCGCATCTTTCTCTGACATAATGATGAACTCGGCGTCGCTCTCCAAGATCTCGACTTGATCGAGGAATGGAGTTATCGCCCACCCACCAGTACCCATCTTTGTCAGATCAATAGTGTCGCCCCCATCTCGAATTACCACACGCCCCATGGCAGAGCCACGTGCTGATGCCACTATATGTACGCTATCTCGTGTCGTGTGCAGCATTGAGGCTACATCTTCGACAATCTTGTCACTTCGTTTCTGTTCACGAAAGAGATTCACGTCACTATAGAATACTTCTCTCTTAGTGGCGTGTAGATTTGATTTTAGAAGTTGATAGACTATCTCCATCACTCGAGCTGTCCGAGTAGCATCTACAACCGATGCCAGAGAATGGTAGGGTCTCGAAACCGTTTTCATCCCCAACAAGAGAAGATCACGTATTTCATCCCAAACGATGTTGTCTGCTGAGCGACTTGGAATCTCGAAGGCTGGCCTCCCGGTGGTCATTGCCTCATTCAGAACCTCCATTGCGACTTCAACCAGACTCGCAGTGGTCTCGTCTGCTGTCATTCCGACAACTTCGACCGTTTCCTTTAGTGGTGCAATCTCTTCTTCGGGTAGCTCACCAGCTCTAATTGCAGCTTCCCGTTTCTCAGCTGCGGCCCACTTCTTCCTCATACTTTTGGCAAGCTTCTCGACTGCTTCAGGTACAGGCAATCCGGACTTTGTCTTCTTGGGTCTTGGTCGCTTCTTGACGACCTTCTCAGGGAGCTCCTTGGCCTTCTTCTCAGGTTTCCTAGGTTTCTTGACCTTTTTCCTAGGAGGTTCTACCTTGACTTCTTTGGGAGCTGGTGCTGGTGGCTCCTCCTTGACTCGTATGGTTTTGGCCTTCTCTGGCGGGACTTCTGTCGGCTCTGGTTTGGGTTCAGTCCCTCCAGATATGCTCTGAATCTCAGCTTCACGCACAAGATCAATAGCTGAGTCCACAAGGATAGTAGCCTTCTTCAAGCTGAGTCCGTCTACGACGCGAGCAACTGAGCTGGGTCTGGACCGGGATATTCGGGCAACGGTATTGTATCCTGACCTCTTGAGCTCTCTAGCTAGCTTCGCTCCAACTCCGGAGAGGTCAGTTAGCCTAAGTCGTGATGCAGGAGTTTCGTCGACCATAATATCCGCAGGAGCAGGTTCTTCTTCGTCCACAGTAGGTTCAGGGATAGCCGCAGGTTTGACAGATTCTTTGGCGGCAGTAATGAGCCTCCTAGCGCCTGCAAGACTAACGCCGTCTACCTTCTTTGAGAGACTCTTGGCTCTAGATTTTGATATCCTGTCCACTGAACCGTAACCTGCAGTAATCAACCTCTCTTGG
>JBHLRV010000043.1:0-8824 GCA_048882205.1 Candidatus Thorarchaeota archaeon
GCTGTGGCAGTAGCCTTTCGGTAGCTCTCAATCCTCAACCAGACCTCGTATCCTGCAAGCAATGCACCGATGCCTATAGGTGCCAGTATTGCTAATGAGGTAAGATTGCCAAATCCGATTCTTGGAAGTAAACCTCCGATGAACATCCCGAGCGCTATGGTAATCAGATACGAGTTGAGCAGTCGCCTATTGTAGCGACCAGTAACTAACATTAGAAAGGCAAAGAGTGCAAGCAGGTTGACAAGGAAGTCTGCAGCACCCCATGATACTTCGAGATACCCCATTGCGAGGCCTGCTCCAACAGCTGAGAGCACAGAACCACGTTTGAGACTTCTGATGAACAAGTACGTGGACAGTACAATGGCAAAGACGCCTACACACTCGTTGTCATAGAAACCCACTATTGTTCTCTGTATGAATGCGGGAATGAATGCCAAGAATAGTGCACTAAGTAGACCCACCGTGTTGTTTGAGAGCTCTCGGCCAAGGAAGAAGACTGCAAGAGTGGTCAGCGCACCCATGAAAGCGGGCATGACCAGAGACACGTAAAGAACGTCGGCACTGATTCCTAGACCGTTCAGAACGAAGTAGAAGAAGGCACTCGTAAAAGGTACTCCTATGTAGCTACTCGTAGTCATGTCGCGTCCAAATGGGACCCATGTTGTTTCGTCATACCATGTGAAGAACGCGCCATATCCATTGTCGACGACGTACTCTGTCACTTTCAGTTGAAACCACGGGTCAAACGCCCGGACAACTGGCTGCGAGTTGAGGAGAGGCAACAGACGCAGTACAAGTGCGGCGAGAAATATGATGACAAGTGCCAGGACTAGAATCACGGAGCCACGCGATATCTTTGCTTTTGGCCGACGGAAGACCTGTTTCAGGAATCTTCCAGCAGATCGCTTGAACCTATCGTATCTAGACATTTGGAGTGTTCTCTCCGTACTGACTCGAGGTCATCCGAGCAAATCTAGGTTGTGCTAAAAAGGTTGCTGTTAGTATTATGACTGTACAAGTCCTTCAGTGCATCAAAAACCCTGCCTAGCATGAACGAGAACTCCTATCTGATTGACCAATGTTTCAATCGAGAAGTCGATCAACAAGAGTCATGTGTGAGGACCAAATCAGAGCCTTTGCATGTCAACTCTGGCCTGAGGCCCGAGTGATTCTATTCAGACTCCGTGACTTTGACGTAGGCTGCGGCGTCCAACAGAGCCTTGAGATCTTCCTCGAGGTTGGAGGGCGTGATCTTCATCATCCAGCCTTTTCCGTATGGGTCTTCGTTTACAAGCTCCGGAGCGTCCTCAAGTTTCGTGTTGACCTCAGCCACTTCTCCAGAAACAGGGGAGAAGATGTCAGATGACGCCTTCATTGATTCGACTAGTCCGCATTCTACATTGGCCTCCACCGTCGAACCAGCCTCAGGGAGTTCTACGAACGTTATCTCATGAAGTGCGTTCTGGGCGTAGTCAGTGATACCCACAATCACAAGGGCGCCCTCGACCTTGACCCATTCGTGATCTTTACTGTACATGAGGTCTTTTGGTGTCTTGAGTGTGTCCTCGCTCATTTTGGTCACAAATCGACTGCGGAGGCAAGCACCTAATGAATCCTTTCATTGGTTTCCTGGGTTTCATTTGGTCCGGGTCGCACCGTACTTCTCAGTGTCATAGAAAGGCCAGCTTGTGACCTCGGCCTTCCTGAAACGACCTTTGATGTCCACTTCCACTACGTCGCCTTCTTCAACAACCCCAGGTCTGACAAAAGCCAATGCTATCCCCTTTCGTAGGATTGGAGACAAACCTCCACTGGTGATCTCTCCGATTGTTTCACTCTTGAGTAATACGGCATATAGCTCTCTTGGAATGCCTCTATCAATCATGACAAGGCCAATGCGAGTCTTCTTGACTCCTTCTTCCTTCTGTCGTTTAAGTTCATCATATCCAATATAGTGGGGGTCAACCTTGAACTTGACTGCATACGGGATTCTGGCCTCTAGTGGGGACGATTCCTCGGTTAGCTCGTGTCCATAGAGTACCAGACCAGCCTCAAGCCTTGTCGAGTCTCTCGCACCAAGGCCACAAGGTCGAATGCCGAACTCTTCGCCCTCCTTGAGAAGCCCTTCCCAGAAATCAATCGCCTTCTTCTTGCCAGCGTCATTGAATGGTGTATCGAGAACCAGAATCTCGGCGCCGTCCTCTCCGGTGTAGCCAGTTCTACACAGATAGCAATCGTATCCCGCGAATGTCACAGGGCTACAGGTGAATCTCCCGTATTCACTGAGATCGTCATCAGTCATCTTCTGCAGCAACGTCATCGCCTTGGGACCCTGTACGGCGATCATGGTGATTTCTCTGGACTTGTCGTGCACCTCGACGTCAAAGTTTACTTTGTGAGTCGTCAGATGATCACGGATCTTTGGTCCATTGACGGCATTCGTGACCCAGATGAACTCCTGTTCTCCAACTCGATAGAGCATGAGGTCGTCACGGACTCCTGCATGTTCGTTTAGACAAGTAGTATAATGGCCTCGATTCACTTTCAACTTCCTTACATTGTTGGTCGACATTGTCTGGAGAAATTCCGTGGCTTGAGGCCCTTCTATGATGAACCTGGCCATGTGGGATGTGTCGAAGATGCCGACTCCATTGCGTACCGCCATATGTTCCTCACGGATGTCAGTATATCGGACTGGCATCTCCCAACCTGCAAACGGGACTACGTCACCGTGCATCTTGTGCCATTCATAGAGGTGCGTGCGTTCAAGTTTCTCGGTCATGGCAATTCACCATGAATGTTACAGCGTCTGGGCACTTGCGCTAGGTTTTATTTCCTTTCATCTATACCCCGGCTGAGGTCGTTCCAATTGACTGCCCACACAGTAGAAATCGGCAGGATGGAGTTGGGTGCCAATCATCCAGTTCGTATAATGGGGGTTCTCAACCTGTCTCCAGAGTCCTTCTATTCAGGCTCAGTGGCCACCACAGAGGAACAAATCAGGAATAGAATCAGGCGGATGGAGAGAGAGGGGGCAGACATCATAGACATCGGTGGTGCGTCCACGGCGCCTGAGAGCATCTATGAAACGTCTGGTGTCACAGAAGAACAGGAGCTTGAGAGAGTGGGTCTTGCCCTTGATGTTGCTGGAGAAACTACCAGACTACCGCTTTCAATCGACACTACATCCTCAATAGTCGCAAAGAAGGCAGTGGATCTGGGAGCATCCATAGTAAACGACGTTTCGGGACTCCGCAACGATCCAAAGATGGCAAAGCTTGTTGCGGAGCTTGATGTGCCAGTGATCTTGATGGCAATGTGCAAGAGACCTTGTGATAGCGTGCCAAAGTCAGTAAGTGCGCTTCGAGAGTCTATGGAGATTGCTGAAGGTGCGGGGATTTCGAGCAGCAAACTCATACTAGATCCGGGGATTGGCTTCGGAAAACCTGCTCAGACGGACTATGACCTGCTCAGAAGACTACCTCTATTCACTATGTTTGGGCACCCCGTCCTCGTGGGCGTTTCAAGAAAGGCCTTCATAGGTGAACTGCTTGGGCTCCCAAATCCCGAGGATAGATTGATTGGCAGTGCTGCAGCCACGGCAATCGCTGTTTCCAGAGGGGCAGATGTAGTTCGCGCCCATGATGTGGAAGAGGCAAGGATGGCGGGGTTAATTGGAGAATCTCTGAGAGCAACCTCAAGGGAGTCCGAATACGACGTAGAGCTTCTCAACATTCACGATGAGAGAGAGGCTGAGATTGTGATTGAAGGTGTCGGAGTGGAGTCTGCTATCAGAAAGTCCCTATCTAAGAAAGCAGTGACTCTCAATATCTTGTTGAGAAATGTGAGAACACCTGCTGCATTAATTATCAAACAGGAGATGCTTGCCCTTGGAGGAGATGCAGCATACCACCGGGATACGATTGATGCGGTTGTGGACAGTACAGATGTGCTGGTGATGGGGACTCCTATTCAGCTGGAGAAGCTGACTAAGAAACTCTCCAAGATGTCTTACTTCGGCCTTGATAAGGCTACCAAGAAGATGGATAAGTTGTTGGACTTGCGTGAGCGTCGCCTGTGGTGAAATGGATGGATTGGTCAGAGTGGAAGCCACTATATGATGATATAGCAGTCAGGCTCGGTTTGGATCCACAGGCAGATCGTGAAGCCACAGCGATTCTGAACACTCTTCTTGCGAATAAGGATCCAAGTCCAGTTTTGGAGAAGATCGAGAAACTAATCAAAGACAGACCAGTCATTGTATGTGGTGCAGGTCCATCACTCGAACGCCACTTGAAAGAGGCAATTCCCTTCCGGGCTCTGATGGACTCCACATGTGTCGCCTCGGACGGGGCAGCATCGGGACTCCTAGAACTCGGCCTAGATTGCGACATTCTGGTGACAGACCTTGATGGAGACCTTCAGAGCGTCCGCGAGGTGATAAGAAGAGGTGCAATCCCTGTTGTGCACGCTCACGGAGACAACATAGATCTTGTGAGAGAGATTGTCCCTACGCTTGAAACAGTCGTCGGCAGTACCCAAGTTGAGCCGACTGAACGCGTGTTCCTGTGGGGAGGATTCACTGATGGGGACAGGGCATGCCACCTTGTTTCACATTATGGTCCCTCAAGAGTTACACTTGCTGGAATGGACTTCGGCAGCATTGTTGGTCGCTGGTCGAAACCAGGACACTTGAGCAGTTATCCTGCCGATGATCAGAAGAGAGAGAAGCTAAGCATAGCAAAGGAACTCATAGCGAATCTTATCTCAAATGATGATGCGGAGTATACTCTGCTGAAGTGAGGGGGCCTGTATTTTCATCGCAGTCAGCCATTGGAGTTCCTTTGGTCATGATTCTTGTCAGATCTTCTGGGACATCATGTAAGTCAGAACAAGAAATGCTGTGCCAGACAGTAACATGCCTAGTACCATCAAACGTGTTGCGTAGCCTGGTTGGAAGACATACTTTGAAGCGTAGTATATCAGGCCAAGTCCAAGGGTTCCAATCATTACCACAACAGAGGCAACAATGCCCTCCATTCCAAGCTGAAAATCGAGTCCAGGGGCAATCAGTATTGGTGCGCCACCAGAAGGATTGCCTATAATGACGGGTGGAGTCCTAATCAGAGTGAAGATGTTCCCTCCAAGAATAAACAGTATTGCAACAAATACTAGTGCGAACAGAACGGTGTCTGGAGGCCTGGAAGGCATCCCAAATCGGGGTCTTGTGAGCCTTACTCTTGGCTTTACTATGAACCGCGGCCACCAGGGCAATTCCATACACCTGAGCGGTCTGGTTTGGCGGTCTGCTTTTAAGACTATCGTGGGAAATAGGATTGTACCAAACGCTGAGAGGCGACACAGACTGTCTAGGGTCCTGATAATCTCCGAGAAGCCGACTGCCGCAAGAAGAATTGCAGAGGCACTTGATCAAGACGGTTCTCCTATGGAGATAAAGAAGAGGAAGGTTTCATACTACGAGTGCAAAAGAGGTGGAGATACTCTTCTGGTAGTGTACGCTCTCGGACACCTGTTTGAACTACGACAGACGGAGAAGGGCTGGACATACCCAAGACTGTCCACGGAATGGGTTCCGAGATACGAGGTCAATAAGAAGGCGACGGATATCAAGCCAATCATCAGCCTAATCCGGAATATGTCGAAGGGTGTGGACCGCTTTGTTGTTGCCACTGACTACGATATAGAGGGGAGTCTGATTGGCTACTTGACATTGAAGCATGCATGTCGCACTGATCCCAAGAAGGCAAAGAGAATGGTCTTCTCCACGCTCACAAAAGCTGAACTGGGAACGGCCTATGAGAATATGACACCAACTCTCGACTTTCCAATGATTGAGGCGGGTCATGCACGACATGAGATGGACTGGCTCTACGGAGTCAATCTCACGAGGGCTCTCACACTCGCCATAAAGACCGCTTCAGGTTGGTTCAAGATTGTTTCCACAGGGAGAGTGCAGGGACCAGCACTTGCATTTGTGGCCGAACGTGACCGTGAAATCAATGTCTTTGTGCCTACGCCATTCTGGACAGTCCTGGCAACCGGCACTAGCGAAGGTCATGACTTTGAACTTGAATACTCAAAGAAACGAATCAATGTCAAGAGAAACGCAGATGGCATTGTAGATGATCTCCAAGATAAGACTGCGATTGTTGAGTCGATAGATGCCAAGAAATTCTCACAGCAACCACCTGTCCCCTTCAATCTCAGCGGCCTTCAGTCTGAGAGCTACCGTCATTTCGGTTTCAAGCCCAGCAGGACCATGGCAATAGCTCAGAGGTTGTATCTTGACACACTAATCTCCTATCCCCGAACTGGAAGTCAGAAGATTCCTCCTAGTATTGATGTTAAGGGAATCATAAGCGATTTGAGGGGACAGAGGAAGTACCGTAACCTTGCCAGTCATGTTCTTGACCGTGGTAACTATGCACCAGTGCAAGGAAAGATGGATGACCCGGCTCACCCCGCAATTCATCCTACTGGAACGAAACCGGACAGAAGACTCACTCCGAGCGAAAGCAAGGTTTACGACCTCATTGTTAGGAGGTTCATGGCTCTGGTCGGCGAAGCAGCTGTGAAGGAGAACTTGCGTGCAGATATCAGATCGGGAGTGCACCTCTTCTATCTGAGAGGATTGAAGGTTCTCAAGCTTGGTTGGATGGAATTCTATGGCCCGTACGCGAAGCACAACGAGAGGCTTCTTCCTCCAGTTGGCGAGGGTGATGAGATTTCGCTGACATCTGTGATGAGTGAAACTAACCATACGTCATCACCTCCACGTTTCAATCCGTCAAGCCTCCTGAAAACCTTGGAGAGGGAGAGCCTTGGGACAAAGGCCACCAGAGCCTCGATTGTTGATTCTGTGAAGTCCCGAGGATATACTCTTGGGGATAGATTTGAGATGTCGACTCTTGGATATGCACTCTTTGAAACTCTTCACCGATACGTTCCAGAGATATTGTCTGCCGAGTTTACTCGTCATTTTGAGTTGGAAATGGAAGGCATACAGGCAGGAAAGACCAACAGGCAGAACGTGTTGGCACATGTAAGAGCAGAGCTTGTTCAACTGCTTGAGCGCTTCAAGGGGCAAGGAGAAGTTATCGGAGAAGCTCTTGTCAGCGGACTAAAACGCTATTGGAAGGCAAGTGAAGAGGTTGGTCCATGTTTAAAATGTGGAGTAGGCACTCTCACCATAGTCCGCTCACCAAAGACAGGGAAGAGATTCGTTGGGTGCACGCAGTACAAAGAGGGTGGTTGTGACCAGACGTTTCCGCTCCCACAGAAGGGAAACATAACACCTCTGGACAAAGACTGTCCTCATTGTGGCCACAAGATTATCAGAGTGTCATCCGGAAGACGTGCTTGGGAAACCTGCATCAACTGGGCCGAATGTCCTGGTCGACAGGATGATTTGAAGAATCTGCAGGAGAAGCGAGAGAAGGCTGCCCGTTCTGTCACGGAGGAAGGTACGGATGATTGAGTGTCCAGTCTGTGGACGTCAGAGCGACAAAGAGAACGGGCTCTGTCAGTATCACAATCTGGCAATGGAGAATCTACAAAAGGAATTCGAGGTTTGGAAGAGGGCCTTGGAGATTGATTGGGACTCTTATCTTGATCACATATATGCATTAGAGAACTTGGGAGCTTGGGTCAGAGAAGTCATAGACTACATCAGGTCAGTAGATGATTCTTCAGGGATGTCATTAGCTCGACCATGACCTTCTGAGTCAGTCCCTTCACAGCCACAACAATCATGCAGGTCTTGCCTGTCCAAGACACTATCCTCTCGGCTAGTGTTCGAGCCAAGATTGTATCCAGACCTTCAGAGAAGAATCCTGAGGATGGTGGCTCTGATTCGTTTCGACCAGGCGGTACTGCAACTGCCGACAGGCCTAGTCGGAACCTCTCTGAATCAGTCAGAAGAACTAGAGTGCCATTCTCAAGGTCCATCACTCGTATCCTGATCTTGCCCAGATCAGTGTCTGACTCAAGGTGTCTTATGTCTTCAAAGTCCATGGAGTAAACCCGGTCGGTGATTCTCGTTTCTTGATAAATCCCTAACGGATTGATGATTTCGGATGCAGATGGCAACAGTGTTATCAGGTAAACGTCGGTGAGCAGTGTGAGGTATAGATGACAGAGAAACTCACCTACGCAGATTTCTTTCCATATCAGGAACCGCGCAAGGGCCAAGATGAGATGATGATTAGCATTGATGGTGCGGTACGAGATGGTACTCACATCTGTGCTGAGGCCCCTAATGGATTTGGAAAGACATGTGCTGCGTTGAGTGGCTCTTTACCCTGGGTGAGAGAGAACAACGGCAAGATTCTGTATTGTGCACGAACGCACAGACAGTTGGACCGCGTCATGGAAGAGTTGGACACCATCCTAGAGAAGATAGAGGTAAGCGGAGTTTCATTTCGAGGCAGACGGCACATGTGCATCAATCAGTTTGTCCTGGAGAACGCTGACCTAGTGGCACCAATAAGCGAAGTATGCGGACAGTTGAAGGCCACTCGAAGATGTTCTTACTTTGAGAAACTGAGAAAGGCCGGGTACCCAGAAGACCTCCTGGCGGATATGCCAAAACGTGTGCTTACTGCCCCTGAACTGGTTGACATTGGTAGGAGTAGATCGATTTGTCCGTATGAGCTTGCCAAGCGCCTTGCAAAGATTGTTGACGTTGTCGCCCTGTCCTATCTCTATGTCTTCGATCCTTGGATTCTGGAAACCTTCATGCCTGAGCTTGAAACTCCTATGTCAAGGATGATCCTTGTACAGGATGAGGCGCATAATGTTCCCC
>JBHLRV010000044.1:0-8772 GCA_048882205.1 Candidatus Thorarchaeota archaeon
AGGGGTTAATCCGGTGATGGCAGAGGCAAGCAAAGCCGGGAATGACGTGAAGACAATGGCCGAGATGGCGGGGCTAGAGATAGCGTGTCTGGAGGCCAAGAGGAAAGATCTGTACTCAATGGATCCTCCTAGTACACAATTCATGAACTGGGTGAAGGCCACTGATGAGTATAAGTCACGGAATCTTCCCCCACTGAATCCGTCTGATACCACTGACCAAAGTGACCCTGTTAAGTGAGGACATCATAGACACCTTTTAGGGCGTTCCTGTTGTGATGGACCCCAGACAATGTGATAGTCTGGATTGCATACACTGCTATGTCCATGGACCTTTGGCACGAGTGAGTCGTGTGAAGATCGGTCCTAGAAGCCTAGTGAGTGTGAATAGTCGGTGAAACTGGTGAGCTCGCGTCGAAAGAAGAAACGGGAAACGAAGGCAAGCGGCGCTACCCGCACTTTGCTGAAACGTTTCAAGGATGCAGTGAACGAGGCCGACGAGCTCCTAGAGTCTGAGCAATTTCAGCAAGCAATGGCCCTTTACTACGAGGCCAGCCAGTCTGCAGATGAGATGTGTGAGCGATTTCTGACTCTTCTCATGAAGACTGCTCCAAGTAATGACTATAAAACACTCCTAATCGAGATCCTCAGTTGGCGGTTAAGATATCTCACGGCGCAATATGACTATCACCTTGCCGTAGCACAGACACTGACCGGGCTTCCAAGAGAAGAATGGATTGCGCGGCTAGAAACTCTGCTTGTTCTATCACAGACATGGGTAGACAAGCTTCTGCCTGTCCTCAGACAGGTAGAAGACTCGGGCTTGGACAAGAGAATACAGGAATTGCTGACTGACTGGGTGTCTGGGATACGAAGTCTGGTCGCAAAACTGAAGTCATGGGGTATGGCAAGTGCTCAAGCTTCTAGAGTACTTGAGTGGGCAATGGACAATGGCATCAAATGAAGACGCTAGCTAGTCTTCTTTGGCTTTGCCCTCTATGTATGCAGCAGCCACTTCTGTGTCGGCGAGCTGTTGATGGCTGTCCACATAACACACAACGTGATGGTCAAGGTGTTTGACGATTACGGCCACCGGAAAGCGCTTGACTTTCTTGAGTGCCTTGACTGGCATCTCCCAGAAGATTGTCTTCTTGCAGGCAGGGCATTGTAACCACTTCAGGCTTTCAGCCATCAAAACCACCTTTGCCTTGGGAGAGTCAGCAGGTTGTGAGAATCTGCAATGATACTAAAAATGTTTTCCAGTCGGAATCCTGAGAGCTTAATGTCCAAATGGTGGCAGATTCACACTGTGGCGGCGGGCCAGCTTTGGCACTTTAGCAGAATCAGCAAGAATCACGATTATGATGTCGGGGTGCCGCTATTCTTCAAGATCAATGTCCCATGCACCAGGATCTTTGAGGTCACGACTCATTATTGGCCCCTTTCTTTCCGCTAGCGCAGAGATGTCATAACGGTCAGTGTCTACAACTAGCTCTTCAGAGTCCAAGTCAAGATAGGCGGGGATTAGCCCTTCTTCAATTCCCCTCCTGATGAGTCTGACAAGCCTATCTTTCTTCATTCCTGTGCTTTCAATGAGACTAGCGATAGTCACTGCAGCTTCGGATTCAAGAGAAGTACGTATGAAACCTGTCAGAATGAGATAGAGATGCTGCCTTGTCCTCCTCAATCCCGCTGTATCCAACGTGTCGACAAGAACTTCCTCAACATACAGGTCTGCATCACCGAAGCGATACTCGTTCAGCATGAGGGCAAACAGTATCTGATCGTTCGATTCGTTGTCACTAGTTTCGGCGGCCGCTTGGATGAGTTGTCTTGCTAGTTCAAGGTCGCCTCCAGTGATAGCGCACAGTGAGCCTTCTACGAAATACTTGGGGTCCTTTTCTTTCTCTGCTGCCAGTACATATGCTTCCGAAGCAATCTGGCAATCAATCTCAAACTTGTCATGTTGCCCCTCCTTGATCCACGCGAGACCTCCCTCAATCATTACTTGAGCGGCCTTCGAGTACTCCTGGGCAAGCATTCCATGCTCGTAGGCTCGCTCGAGGGAGATAGCTACCTTTGCGTAGTACTCCCATCTCTTCCAGCAGTTGGCTGCAGCCAGGAAAGAATCCATTGCCTCTCTATGCTTTGCGGCTGAGGCTTTCTCTTCTGCGAGTTGCTCCTGTCGGCTGCAGTCGGACTTTTGCATCTCCTCTTGATCTCCGAAGAACCTGGAGAACCTTGTTGGGACTCGATACTAAAGGTTTGTTCTGCTAATGATTGAATGCCGCTTTCCTTCGTAGGGCCTCCGGTCTAGCGAATAACACCATCCTTCATCTGAAGCACGCGTTTTGCAAACTTGGTCAGACTCTCATTGTGAGTTACCAATACTACCGTCATGCCTTTGCTCCTTGCGAGATCAGCGACGTATCTCATCACAGTGTCCCCAGTCTTTGAGTCCAAGTTGCCCGTTGGTTCGTCACAGAACAGGATTGGTGGCCTATTCACAAGAGCCCTTGCAATGGCGACTCTCTGCTGTTCTCCTCCAGACATCTGTCTTGGAAAATGATCACGTCTCTCCAACATGTCTACCTCACGCAGAACTTCGAGGGTCATCTGTTCCTGTTTCTCTTTCGTGATCTCTTCACTTGGCCAGAGAACTGCCTCGACATTCTCATACGCAGTAAGGTCTTCAATCAACAGAAAGGCCTGGAAGACAAATCCAATCTTCTGTGCCCTGACCTTCGGAAGATCCCGTTCACCAACCAGCGTGACGTCCACGGCATCCAGAAGAACTCTCCCCGAGGTTGGTTGTTCAAGTCCTGCCATGACATGAAGAAGAGTTGACTTCCCACAGCCAGAAGGCCCTAGGACAGCAATGAACTCGCCTTGTTCGACTTCGAGATTGACATGTCTTAGTGCAGCAACTGTCTTCTTCCCTCGTCCGTACTCCTTGTTGACGTCCTCAAGTTGGATTATCGGATTCGCCATGCATCATTCCTCCCTTAGCGCCCTCATCGGCGGTATCATCATGGCTCTCCGTTGTGCAAGGAAAAGCCCGGGCAATTGCAGCACCACGATGACAATCAGAGTCACAAACAGGGATGCGGCAGGAACGGCAAGCCACGCCTGTAACGTAGTTAGCAGACCTACATCGAATGAGGGCTCAAAATACGCAGCCAGACCCAGAAGCTCCACGCTCACTTGAAACACAAGTAGGAATGCCGTCATAGACACCAATACAACTTCTCCGACCAAGACAAGGAGGATGTCGGCATTGTTCCATGATACACACTTGAGAATAGCTATGTCCTTCGCTCTGGACTGTGATATAAGCACCGCATAGAGTGTTGCTAACACGAACGCAGCAAGTAGCCAGAGAAGCTCTTCTCCTGGCGTTGTGAGTCCACGTGATACCATCACAATGAGAAAGGCATAGATGACAATGAATGTGATGACACGTCTTCTGGCACGAAACGCGAACTTGATGCTCTTGAAGAGAACTCTCCAATTCAATAGCGTGAAACCTCCTGACTGCAGGCCTACAGTGAAATCATCCACGTTTGCTGCACTAATGTGTGTTTCTTGTACAACTGAACATGTTTCCTTGAGGAATGGATTGCGCCAGGTTCAAGTGCAGGGTCTAATCCTTGTTTCTGGAATTCTCTGAAGCTGATAGTGGACTGCCTTCTTTTGGCCAAAGCTCCCTGCGTAGCAGGTCCCGAATTGCCACCCTGATAGCTTCACTACGCGATGGATACATCCCTAGTTCTACAAGTCTGTCGATGCCATTCACATAGATGTCACTCATCTTGACCGTGATGAGACGCATGCTATCAGGTCCTCCCGGCAAGGTACGACCCCGGTAACACCTGTTATAACACCTTCTAGTCCACACGCCTCCCAACTGAGATGGGCGCCAACTCTTCACCTATCAGGATTTGTCAGTTCGCCCATTTTATGCCATAAAAGGCTAAATATGGACAAGACTCACCACACCATGAATCCAAGTAATGGCTCGTGAGGCAGGACAATCAGATATCGAGGATTCTCCTCCGAACACTTACTCGGTTAGTATTTGGTGCGCGAGGGACCGATTTGGCTAGAACGTCAGAGTTTGATTTCATGCGAAAAGTCGTCATGATTGGTGCTGGCGGTAGCGGAAAGACGGCTCTCGTGAATAGATTCTTGACACAGAAGTTCTCCGAGCAGTACATAGTGACAATCGGTTCTCAGTTTGCCGTGAAGACTGTCGGTGTTCCTAACTCAAATGGCCGCGATGTCGTTGTGAAACTGCTCGTCTGGGACTTGGCAGGACAACAGCGTTTTGACTTCATCAGAGGGAGCTACTATAGAGGCTCGAAGGGTGCACTCCTTGTCTACGATACGACTCGGAAGTCCACCTATCTTGAGCTACCAAAGTGGATCGAGGAAACTGAGAACGCACTGGGGGAGCGGATTCCCATAATCCTCCTGGCAAACAAGGTCGACTTGATACAGGATCGAGTCATAACCTCGGAGATGGGCATGCAGTTCAAGGAAACGTACAATCTCGTTGATTACTTGGAAACAAGTGCACTGACAGGGCAGAACGTTGAGGAAGCCTTCCGTCTACTTGCCAAGTCGAGCATTCAGTAGTCGCCTGCATGGACCGAAACGACTATACACGTGATATGAATCTCCAGTCGACATCACGTACTGGTCAGACCGATGTGAATTCCATGACTAACAAGGAACTTGACCTCAAACTTCTCGAAGAGCTATGCAGTGCTTTTGGCCCAAGCGGACACGAGCATGAGGCCCAGAAGATCGCCCGTGACTATGGGAAGAAGTATGCCGATGAAGTGCTCTATGATCGAATGGGCTCCGTTGTGTTCCGAAAGGGTGACAAAGGACCCAAGATTATGTTGGCTGGACACGTTGATGAGATTGGTTTTGTCATTACACAGATTGACAAGAATGGCTTCCTAAGATTTCATCAGTTAGGTGGTTTCTGGGATCAGGTTCTACTTGCTCAAGAAGTTCTAATCAAGGCGTCCAAGAGTGACAAGAAAATAGTCGGCATTATCAGCGCTCCGCCGCCCCATGTATTGTCTGCAGAGGCTCGCAAGAAAGTCGTAACGAAGGAAAAGATGTTCATAGACATTGGCGCCAGTTCCAAAGAGGAGGTCAAGGATCTTGGAATTCGTGTTGGAGACCCCGCCGTTCCAGTCTCTCAATTCAGAACAATGAAGCGCATCAGGAAGGAAAAGAAAGACGAGGACGACAAGGATGCAAAGGAGGAAACCCGTGAGGTCACCCTTGTCGCCGCCAAGGCATTTGATGACCGAATTGGTGTGTTCATGGGACTTGAGATACTACGCAGAATCTCAGAAGGTAAGGTGGAACACCCAAACACAGTCTATTTCGTGTCCACTACACAGGAGGAGATAGGCCTCAGAGGGGCTAGGACTTCTGCGCAGATGCTTCTACCAGACATCGGCTTTGCACTTGAAGTGGGCATTTCGGGCGATGTCCCGGGCGTGGAAGGCCTAGTTCAGAAGATGGGCAAGGGTGTGGCCATCTCTGCAGGCGATGGTTCAATGATACCCAACCCAAAGTTCAGACGATTCGTGTTGGATATTGCAGAAGAGATAGGGGTACAACATCAACCGGCGTTCCTCAGGAGTGGTGGTACTGATGCTGGAATCATTCATATCACAGGCATCGGTGCGCCATCGCTCGTCATTGGAGTTCCCACCCGCCACATCCACTCCCATCATGGAATCTTAGACCTCAGTGATGTTGAGGATGCTGTCAGACTTATGGTCGAAGTCATAGAGAGGCTAGATGAAAAGACGGTGGCAAGCTTCACCGAGCTCTAGTTTGAAGGAAACGCCGCGTATGGTGAGAATTCCACTAACGTTCTCTCTTTCCTTCAATGAACTCGTCAACACGCTTTCTGGCCTCGAAATCGTCTATCTGATATCGAGGATGCTTGAAGGAGTAGGAGCTAATGCTCGAGAGCTCACCGCCGATACCACGGTCTAGTGCAATCTTGACTGCACGAGCCACGTCGATTATGACTCCCGCACTGTTGGGTGAGTCCTGGACCGAGAGTTTGAGGTCCAAGTCAATGGGAAGGTCCCCAAATGCCTTGGAACGCATGCTGATGTAACAGACCTTATTGTCCTCAAGGAATGGCACGTAGTCACTGGGTCCTATCTTTGTGGGAAGTTCGTATTCCACGCAACTCGTGACTGCCTCTGTCTTGCTTATGCGTTTGGACTGTAGTCTATCCTCGACCTGCATGTTCTCAAAATCTGTGTTTCCACCTATGTTCAACTGATAGGTGTTCTGAAGAATGAGTCCTCTCTTGTCAAAGAGCTGAGCAAGGACTCTATGCAAGATTGTCGCACCTAGTTGGCTCTTGATGTCATCTCCAGCACATGGAATACCCTTGGCCTTGAACCCCTTTGCGATGGGGTCTTCGGGATCAGAAACGATGAACTCTGGGATCGCATTGATTAATCCTACTTCAGCCTCAAGAGCAGCCTCTGCATAGATTCTGGAACTCTCTGCGCTACCAACTGGAAGATAACTGACAAGCATGTCTGCCTTTGCCTTCTTGAGTTCCTCCGCAATGTCAACGGGCTCGATTTCGCTCTCATCGTAGGCGAAGAATGACTCTCTCATATGGGGAGCCACTCCATCCGAAACTGGACCCGGGAGAACCTTGACGCCAGTCTCTGGAACATCTGGATAGAACTCCCGACAACAATTGGGCTCAACCCAAATGGCATCCGAAACATCAAGTCCGATCTTCTTGCGGTTTGCCTCAAAAGCAGCTACAAACTTCAAGTCCTTGGGGAAGTAACCACCAAAGTCAACGTGCATGAGACCAGGAATCTCTTCGTCTGCCTTTGCATCCTTGTAGTAGTGTACTCCCTGAATAAGCGCAGATGCACAATTCCCGAGACCGGCGATTGCTATTCGAACATCTCCCATGAGAATGTCACCATCTTTCAGGTATTCTCTGGCCATAGAATAGTTTCGTCTTTTAAGATTATCGAGCTAGCCCTTTTCCTCTTTGGGCTTTCCCGATTCATCCTCCAAAGCTTGGTAGCCTGAGTATAGGAGCTTCTTGGCAGACTCTACTGTCTTTGGTCCAATCCCCGGCTGCTCGGTCCACTCGTCAGTGCGTGTCACGACCTCAAAAGGCGATCCAAACTTCTTAAGCAGACTGCGGGCTCTGACCACATTGATGCCCGGGAATCCAGCCACAAAGAACTCCTGCTCATCGGCCACTGTCTCCAGTCCCTTTCTTGTTCTTATTACAGGCAGTTTCTTTTCCTTGTCCGGCTTTTCGTTCTTGTCCCCGAATAGGACGCCATAAAGCAATCCTGCCGAATGCAGGGCGTTGAATCCCTCAATAAGCTCAATTCCACTCTCTTTCACGGTTTCAATCAACCCATCCAGAGAGTTCGGATGAATGTAGCTGACTCTTTCCATAGTGATTACGTATGGCTTCCCCTTTGACGGTTTCGTCTTGAAAGGGATATGCACGCATCCTTTCAGTGGGTCTCTTCTGATTGCCAAAAGGTCTTCTACAAGGAGACAAGGTCTCTCGTATTCCAGAAGAGCCTCCATTTGCTTCGTGAATCGTGGAACGCCCGCCGCACTACCTTTCAGAGTATTGACAAGATCTGAAACAGTCTTCCTTTCTATTGCCACACCTTCTGGTCCGAGAACATCCCCAATGGGGATCTTCTGAACAGTATAGGTGATCTTCTCCTTGTCCATCATAGACATGAGATGCTTTACCGCGTTCTGCCGTTTCCCTGAAGTTTCGTGTATGTCAATCACAACTTCTGGAACATTGCCAAACAAGTCCATCTGCATGAGTTTCCATCTCAGAAGAGAGTCATCACGGCCGCCATTGAAACTTCGCGTGCCATGTTTCGATCGTCAGCCGAGCCTAGGACAATTGCGTCGTTCTCCTCAGGTCTCAGACTGTCAAGGATCAAGAGCGTTTCCTTCTCGTACTCTGGAAGAGGCTGGAAGTTGTCCGGAGGCATGACAAGTAGGCCGTCTCTCATCACCAGAGAGGTAGCGCCTGCTTTGCCGTAGCCGCCTTGAATTATGGCCTCATCTCGCTGCCTGATACCATCTCGAAGGGAAGCGCCCTTTTGCTTTACTAGGTTCGCAAAGGCTGTTCTGTACATTACGAGGCCAGGTACGTCCAGAAACAGTCCAAGTGGAACGTCTTGGGAGAAGGCTTCAAAGAGAGTGCGTCCCTTTGAGGTGAGTCTTTGACCCTGCTTTCCTTCTGGTGAGATGTATCCTGCCTCAGTAAGTCGCTTGAGGAGAGTTCGCGCACTGCCCTCGCCCACAGACAAGTTCTGATTCAGCTCGTATCTACCAAGAGGCTCTTCTCTGCCAATGAGAATCAGCGCCACTGCTGCATGATGCGGTTTGAAGACTGGGGCAACTCTGCCTTCCGCGGCCTCAGAGAGCTGGATGAACTCATCTTTCCATGACAATCGAATCTACGCTCCACGATGTTCTACATGGTGTGTCTTTTTACTCTTCGGTCAGAACCCCGACTTCCACGCTGGCCTCCCAAATATACGATCCAAACTGGGTCCTTATGATAATGTCCAGACGGGGTGTTGCTGCTGCAAAGATTATTGCGTTGGAAACTACGTGGACGACTGTGAATGGAATGCCTGCAAGGACTGTGACCCAGTACGGAATACCGAAGGCAATGGCATAGCCAAGATTCGTGAGCAGTTC
>JBHLRV010000045.1:0-3876 GCA_048882205.1 Candidatus Thorarchaeota archaeon
AGTCCTACGCCAGGATGAATACGGAGATGATCGACCAACCCCTGGACATCCTCTTCGCACTGGAGGAGGTTGCTTCTTCCGTTCCAAGGACGGCTGTCATAACAAAGGAGATGGATGCCCAACTAGTTGCGGCTTCCAGTATTGAGGGAATTGGTGTAATCAAACCCGGCCGTCTTGCACGACAGCGACGTGAAGTTGGTGAGAAGAAGGAACGGTCCAAGGATCGACGTCCTGAGGTGATTGTTGAGCCTTTGGAAGTGCCAGAGCCTGCACCCGTGGAGCCTGCAGAACCTGAGGTGGCGAAGAAGCCCAAGAAGGTCACCAAGAAGAAGGTCGAGGAAAAGAAACCTAAGAAGGTGACCAAGAAGAAGGTCGAGGAGAAGAAGCCCAAGAAGGTGACCAAGAAGAAAGGCGAGGAGAAAAAGCCCAAGAAGGTCACCAAGAAGAAAGCCGCTGATAAAACGAAGCCTAAGAAGACCACCAAGAAGACGACAAAGAAGACAGCGGCCAAAGAAGAGAAGCCCAAGAAGACTACAAAGAAGAAGGCCGCCTAAGGTGGATTCTGTCTAGTCAGCGATTCGGTCTTCTGACCTCTATCTCCTCTGGCAATTGGAAAAGAAGCAACAGGCCGCCCGCAGTCCCAGGATTTATCCTAACGGGGGCCTTGAGTGTTCAAGTCATCAACGGACTACTTTAGACTCGCTATTTGGCGATCAACCTCTTCAAGCTGTGAGTCAAGCTCGGTTTCCTTCGCCTTGTAGTCGTCCTCGGGGATGTATCCCCTCATGTAGTCGAATCTCAAGTCAGTAAGCGAAGCCTTCAGTCTATCCTTCTGCTGAAGCAGGAAGTCAAGCTGGTCACTACCTTCTGCCGGTGCTTCTGCCACTGGCTCAGCTGCCGGTTCAGCAGCAGGTGCCGGTGCAGGTTCGGCGGCAGGTTCAGCACTAGCCTCGGCTGCCGACTCAACCGCAGCCTCTGCAGCTGGAGCTGGTTCAGGAGCCGGAGCCGGTGCAGCTGGCGCAGTCGTCTGTACACTCTCCATCTGTTCCATGTTCTTTCTGAGAGTATCAATCTGTGTGGCAATCTCTGTGAAGCTGTCATTTATCGTCTTATTGATTGCAGACTTCATATTGGCAAGATTCGCTGCCAAGTCGTCAGCAATCTTCTTTGTTTCTGACACCTTCTTCGCGAAGGTTTCGATTTCCTTCAGCTTCTCAGTTAGTTCACCTATATCAAAGGCCATGAAATGTCACCTAGGCATTGCCCTTTACATGCATAGAGCAGGCGGTTGGTTCTTAACCTTTGCCGTGGTGAATATTTGCATAATGTGGTTCTACTCAGAATTGCCGAAACGAGTGCTTGGCTATGCCGCCTTGACCTCAGCTTTCCCTTCTAGGATGGCTTTCCTGATAATCTGAATCAACCTGTCCCTGTATGAGATGTCGATGGCGACAAGCTCGTAAGTCGGAATGGCCAATATCTGACCAACTCTCTCTGGTGTGAGAGCCGTCGGAAGGTCCTGCTTGTTAGCGATACCAATTACCTTCGCTTCGGGAACCTCTTCCTTCACGAGCGAAACCAGCTTCTTGCTTCTCAGAACGTTCTCAAGAGTACTGTCTGTCACAATGACGACAACCTGGGCATTGGCTATCATCTTGGCCCAGAGAATCGAGAACCTCGACTGTCCTGCTAGGTCCCACAGAACTATGTTAGCATTCTGCACCTCTTCGGGGAGACGCTTGATACTCACCCCAATTGTGGGATCATGAACCAATGGGAGGGTTTCCCCTCTGAGTAGATGTAGTGTGGTAGTCTTTCCAACTCCTGCGAAACCAAGGATAGCTACCTTGACCATCGTGACTGCAATCTCGTCCACTTTGGAGTCAAAACCATCAAGGGGCTGTTTCGCCGTTGCCAAGTTGGCGAATTCTCGCATGAAGGTTTCAACCAGTTGGGTCATCTTGTCCTCCATCTGCACTGTATCATCAGCCTTATCGGCAACGAAGACAAATGTGAATAGATCTCTCTGAGCATAGAATATTCTGGAGATGGACACGTTCATGAACTCGGTTTTTCCCTCTAGATCCTGGCTCTTGAGGAACTGGGCCAGATTGACCAAGAACTCGACTAGATTGGACTTGGATTCGCTCTTGGCGTATTCTTTGGAGTAGACCACATCGTCCTCTTGGCCCAGGATGTAGACGCTTCTGATCAACTTACTCGCTCCAAGTCTGAATTAAAAGCTCCAAATATCTTCTTGCTGTATCAGGGTTAATCTTCTTCTCTTCAAGCTTTCTCGTGAGTATAGGCAAGACATACTCCGGAAAGAAGACGTCCATTCTAGGGTCAGTCACGAGAGCCCAGACATCTTCTTTCTCAAAGTGCGCCGCTATTCTTTCTGCCTCCATTGCCCATAGAGCGTTCTGTACGACTCCTTCAGGAAATGACGTGTCCTCAGAGATCTCTTTCAAGCTCAACGGCTTCTTTCTCAAACTCTTGAGAACCTCATACTGTATTGTGTTGGACAAGATTCGGGAGATTTTCTCTCTGTCCTCCAGTATCGGAGAGTTAGGGTCATCGATAGGAAGTGTTGGATTGTATCCTCCTGCAGGTGGTTCTGGTGTGAAAAAGCTGGACACGTACTCGGTGTACTGTTCGACTATCCCGGGAACCGTTTCCGAGGCCTTTGAGTATGCCTCCCCAGGTGGAGCTCTGTGTGCAAACACATCCTTCAACAGGAATGCAGTTTCCAAGGTCTTCCCGACCAGCTCCACCTTCACAAGACCGGAATTCATTAGTGGCGTAATCGCTTCAACCAAATCCACAGAATCGGTCTGGACTTGACTCTTTAACCACAAAGAGAGCTTGGCTGTGCTCTCGACACCTTCCGTGTGTAGTCGCTCCAACAGAAGTGCGGTTGACGGTGTAAGGTAGATCTGAGCGCATCTCTGTTCACCAGCTAGGGTCGGCATCGAACTCCTGCTACTAAGAATCTCTCCTAGGTCCACAGAATCTGGATCCTGACTCATGAGCTCAAGCATGAAACGGCCCATGCCTGAAATCTCGTCCTTGACTTCTTCCAGTAGCTCATCTGAACCAAGCACGAAACCGACAGTCCATCCTGGGTATGCTCCCATTTTGAAGGAGGCTATCCGCATTCCTTCAGTCTCCAACTCCGCGATGTCCTTCTTCTCATCCTTCTGGTGTTCATAGTGCACCAAGTTCAGAGTCTTCTCAGTCAGGGTGAGGGTGGAAGGATGACGCTTCTTAACGATGAATCCTTGGTAGTCGTCCAATTGGACGATGAAGGCGGCTTCGGGCATCTGACTCTCCCATCTCGGCAAGACCATCTCCACATAAATGTGTGACCGTTATGTACCCATTACACGTCACTGACCCCTCGAGTCTGGTCTTCTTCGAAATGACGTGGGTACAATATCTGTCGAGAATGCCGGGGCGATGCGTTAGAAAGGATGAAAAGGGTTTCCTCGGTTCTCGAATACGGTGGGCTCCAATGGACCTTGAGAGCGAAGTCCTCATAGTTCCTGCGACTGCGACGCGCAGTCTTCAGCTGGCAGGAGGACCACCCATGGAACAGGCAGTTCCTGAGGACTATGCGCTCGCTGTCTTTGTACTTAGGGCTCTCGAGGAGCGGAATGGCAGTGAACTTGAGTTCCTTCTCAAAGCGTACTTCCCTGTGCTTGTGGTCGAATCTTCCATTCCGAACCAATACTTCCTCATTGAGCTTCTTGGAATCAGCTCTTCGAAACTGACTCCGATCAGCAAAACCGACACATCTGAGCTTGGGAGTGTCATTGAATCCCTAAAGACATCTGAAAGTATAATGATGTGCATTGAAGACGCTCGTCGAGCACT
>JBHLRV010000045.1:3886-8663 GCA_048882205.1 Candidatus Thorarchaeota archaeon
GCCAAAGAGATAACTATTCTCGGACTGGTTTCAGGCTCTCTCGCGGATGGAATTGGAAAGACCATGCACTGGCCTGCACGGAGTCATGTTGAGCCTTATGCAGTCTTGCTCCCTGAGGTGATTTCGAAGAGCCAAGCAGGTGAACACTCTGTCACTCTTCGGGAAACTTCTTGGGCTTCAGAACACGCTAGAGGTCTAATATCGGACTTGTGGAATACCGTTCACTCTAGAACCACTGACGAGATTGGCTCACGTGAAGCGGAGATCTCAGTAGCTTCATCGAGGCTTGAGCAGAGAATCGAGGTTCTTCGTAAGGAGGTGGACAATCTTCAATTCCGTATAGCACAGAAACGAGGTGAAGAAGCCGAGGAACTCAAGAAAACCAGAGATGCAAGGATGGCGGCCCTCAAACGAGATGAGTCCCGGCTGAAGAGCCTTCGAGACCGCAGGGATAGTGCGTCGAGAGAGCTCTTGCAGCGCAAGGAACAGCTCGGCAAGGAGATTGAGGGCGTCAAGGCTGAATTGGTTCGCGTGCAAAGCGCTCTCAACGAGATACTCGTGCCGGGAGGCGGCATCGAGATTGAGAGCCCGACGGCACTCCTTCTAATGCCCTTCATTGTTGCCGGGTTTTCAAAGAAGGGAAGATTGCGAGTTTCAGTATATCCGCCATCCAAGTTCATGGATGAACTTCAAAGAGTTGGACGCCGTCGGGAGTTCGTCGACGTCTTAGAACCTGCGTTTCCCATAGCAAGATACCTCGCAGGAGTTCTTGCAGAACGAGCCAATAGCGACGTAGGTCTCAGGAAGACGCTTCGTGATTCTTCGCGTGACCGGAATCTTCTCGGATCGATAGGAGCTCGCAAGCTGATTCGTGAAGGAGTGCAATCACTGATCTCTGACGGATTCGCAAAGAAATCCATTCAGGAAGCTCTGGAAACACTTCTGGCTGGAATTCCTGAAACCAAACTGAAACCGGGTCGCCGAGTAAGACCAAGGGTCGTGTCCGCTAGGGACGGTATGTGCGAGGTCAAATTCCATATTCATGATGACTCTGGTGCATCAATCGTCGATGCAACTGTTGAGTTGGGTGTCTTCAAAGCCAAATCTGATTCCAAGGGAGTAGTGAGAGCTTCGCTGCCTAGAAGCAGTTATGAAGGTCATGTGTCAGCATTTGGCTTCAAAGATAGGACAATTGAGTTTACCCTGCGTTCAGCGGATGATGTCGTGATACCTATCGTCCTGAGCCCTCTAACGAAAGAAGAAGTCCTTGACCAAGAGCTCGACAGACTCGTCGAAAGAGCACGGCGCATAGAACAGATACGGGAACGCCTTTGGGAAGCCTTTGAAAAGCAGGGTTCGACACTCCTCACGATTCCAGCTTACAGGAGTGCGCTGGTGGATCTACTCTCAGACCTCGGATATGAGCCTGAGGCTTGGATAGCTCAGGCCAAGAAGAAGCGAGGAATGGTCAAAGGTCTTCTAAAGCGCGATGACAGAACTGACGGAATTCGAAGAGATATACTACGCCTAGCTGAAGACTCGAGGCAGGCAGGAGGAATCATGCTTCTATCTGAGCTTCTTGTACGCCTCGACAAGATGGGGTGGGCTACGAGTTCGGATGAAACTGAAAAGATTCTTGAGGACATGTCGAAAGAGGGCTTGGTTCAAGGCACAACGATGCTTGAAAGCGGTGCTCTTCTGGTGAAGTTTGTCCCGGTTTCTCTCACTAGTGATCCTCACCAGATTCTAAGTCTGGCATCGGGCAGAGATGGCAAGATTACCATTGAAGATGCCGTTGTGAACCTCGGTTGGAATGAAGAACGAGTAAGAATTGCGTTGGACCTGCTTGTTGAAAACGGAGTAGCCAAGGTCCAGAAGAGTTACTCGAAGAGTACCCAGTATTGGTTCCCTGGACTTCGAAAGAAATAAGACGAGTCTCACTTCTTCTTCGCTACAAGAGAGGAGTCTTGTCTATGAATCGCTTGTCGCATATGGTCTTCGCTTTCTCGCTGTTTGTAGCTCTCTATACTCTCGTCTATGCCTACAGCGTTTGGCTAGACTTTCCAGGGCAACTGTTTGATCTTCTATTCTACTACGTCGCAGGTGGGATCATTCTCACGCTGGTGGCCGTGCCAATACTGTATTGGAGGGCCCCACACAAGGAGAAGCCCGGGCGAACCATGGGAAACATGGGTGCCGTGGGAGCAATGGCCTTTGTCACCTTCTGTGTAGGCTCTCTAGGTGGCGCTGTTGCATATCAGTTCATCAGTGGAATCCTAATCATTGGTGACCTCAGCATTTTCATCGGATCTCTGATCGTTTTGGCAGGCGCCCTAATGCCCGATTGGGACATCCCGTTCCTAGGCATCTCAAGACATCGCAACGTCATCTTTCACTCTTTCATTCTACCGTTCCTAGCGGTTCTTTTGACGCTAATCAACGTTGCTCAGAGTATTGCGTCAACATACTCCTTAGCTATTGGAGCGCATATCGAGTTCTACGTGACAGCGCTCTTCCTTGTCGGCTATGCTTCTCATCTGTATCTTGACATCTTTCCGAGTGATGCCAACGCCCTCGAGCTGATCTGGCGGACCGTCGACGTCACCAGTGAGGCCCCGACTGGATTAAAGCCGCTTGGTCCCATCAAGATTTCCAAGAAGAACGCACGAATGTGGCTGGTTAGCAACGCAACGCTTCTTGTCCTAGTCGCAGCTGGACTGATGGGCCTGTACTTCTACAATCTGGCAATCTTGCCTTGAGCAAATCTGGGCATATCCATATGGCAGCGCAAAACCAGAGATCAAAAGACGCCGTCAGTCCCAGTCGTCAAAATCGTCCTCGAAGCTATCGTCACGCTCAAGGGCATCTCTCTCTGGAGGCAAATCGCTCTCATCAAGGTCCTCTTCGTCATCCTCGAACAGGAAGGTATCTGAGTCATCTTCTTCCTCCTCTCGCCCTTTGCCTTTCTTCGCCTTCTTCTTCAGATGTCCGGCCATGCAAAGGTAGTCTACTGGGTCGAAATGCTCACACTCAGGACAACACTCACCCTTGTTGTTGCAGGTATAGAAGGCCCCGCAGATTTTGCAACACTTTAGCTCCGACAAATTTGCGCACCAAGGGAATTGGTAAATAGCGTATACGGACGCGCGCTTATGCCAAATAAGCATGTCTCTAGGGCCTAGGGTTTAAATGAATGCCACATTGATTTGTTTCAGAGTTGTTTCATTTGGCTGAGTTTGAGCTTGAGATACGCAAGCATGTGCTTGACAATGCTGTGAAATACGGCGGAAAAGCAACCGTCAAGTCTGTCATGAGTGCAGTAATGGGCACACATCCAGATCTGAGGTCTCGAGCACAGGAGGTCAAAGAAATTGTTGAGCGATTGGTCGTTGAAATAGGGAAGATGACTCTCTATGACCAGGGCGATGAACTCATGCAGCTTGCACCGGAAATGCTTCAGACAGTTCCAGAAGATCTCGAAGAGGGCAAGAAGCTACCTGCTCTGACCAATGTGGACAAATGGCCCAAGGTTGTCATGAGGCTTGCTCCCTTCCCATCAGGCCCACTCCACATTGGAAACGCTAGGATGGTTGTGCTGAATGATTACTATGTGAAGAGGTACAAAGGGGAACTGATTCTTGTCTTTGATGACACTATTGGCTCTGCTGAGAAGGTCGTGGAACCTGACGCATTCGACTTGATACCGAAGGATCTAGAATACCTTGAAGTGGAGTGGCACAAGACTGTCTACAAGTCAGACCGCCTTGAGTTGTTCTACAAGTACGCGGTGGACTTGATCAAGAAGAACGATGCCTATGTATGCGACTGTGACGCTGATGTCTGGAGGACTGAACACAAGGCCAAGGGGAAAGCATGCCACTGTAGCATTCTGACTACTGACGAGAATCTGGCTCGATGGGAGAAGATGCTAGACGGCACCTATCCTGAGAGGGGCGCGGCTGTGCGTCTTCGAACAGGAATGACTGATCCCGACCCCGCTATGAGAGACCATGTGATTCTCAGAATATCTGAAGCTGAACATCCTCGAGTAGGAACGAAGTACAGAGTATGGCCACTACTGGAGTATTCGTGGGGAATCGATGATCACGAGCTAGGCGTGACTCACATCATCAGAGGCAAAGACCTTGTAAAGGAAGGCAAGATTGAGCAGCACATCTGGAACATCTATGGATGGCAACATCCTGAACTCATCTACTATGGTCGATTGAAGTTCGAAGACGCCAAGCTGAGTAAGAGCAAGTCCCGAAAGGAGGTGCTTGACGGTGTCTACACAGGTTGGGATGATCCACGAACATGGAGTATGCAATCTCTCGCAAAACGTGGTATTCATCCTGATGCCGTGCGGAAGGCGATGTTGGACCTTGGCCTGAGTATTGTGGACATCTCGATATCCATGAAGAGCGTGTACTCAGAGAACAGGAAGCTTCGCGATGCAGAAGCTCCAAGATTGTTCTTCGTGAGATCGCCGATTTGGGTTGCCCTCACGGAACTTCCACCAAAGATTGTTGAGGCTGAAGCCCCAGTCCATCCTGACTTTCCTGATCGAGGAGTGCGTCACATCAATCTAGGACGCCCGACTGACATAGAAGCTCCTGTCCTCGTCGGAATCGCCAAGAAGGACCTAGAACGTCTATCTGATGGAGATTTGTTCAGACTGAAGGACTTGGCAAACTTCAAGCTCAAGAAAGAGAAGAAACCAAGTGCAACGTTCCACAGCCTCAAAGTTGACAGTGTGAGGGAGGCAGGGGGCTCCATC
>JBHLRV010000046.1:0-1094 GCA_048882205.1 Candidatus Thorarchaeota archaeon
GTGAAACGCCAAGTGGAGTGCAGCCGAGCATCCTGCAGGTCCTCCACCTACGATTATTGTGTCATAGAGATCGGATGTCATCAATAGTCCTCCTATCGCACCAACAGGAGTTAGCTATAGTTATTTATAACTCTATGGGGAAGGGCCGAGCCTCATTTGAGGGGGGGGGTTGTTCAACTGGATTGGCGATTTACTTTTAACAGCAAATGCAAATTTGTGAGCACATATTGTCTAGTGAGGGAGAGAAGAGTATGAATCGCACTTTCAAGCTGGTTATTATTCTGTTTCTGGCAGCCCTAATGTGTTCAATGCCAGTAACGGCTCAGACGAATCAGGGATTCGAATGGGGGTTAACGCAGGATGATGTCTTTCATTTCAGGATGTATCTTGAAGGGGATGGCTTGTTCATTGATGAAGACATCTACTTTGAGTTTAACGCAACACTCCCAACGATTCCAGATTCCATGGACAACTGGACTGACATTCCGTGGGGTTTGATAAGCCCTCCGCCGCCTCCGGGGCCTGTTATGAACACTTACTACGCCAATGGGACCGAAATGGGCATCGAGGTTCTCACCTTCGCAGCCGTCTACAACATGTTTCTGCCCGTAGGCAACTGGGCTCTGTTGAGTACGCTAGCTCAAGACACCCTTCCGCTTGAGAACCTCACGCTTGACCCTGAAGACCCGTACTTCTGGGGATATAACTGGGAAGACACCGACTGGGTGGTGAATGGTGATCCTCCCACAATATACTCGAACTACACTCTCTATGTCCATGTGGATTACCTGAAGGTCGATGGATTCCTATCACGCTACTCCGTTGACGCTTACAACACAACTACCAAGGAAAAGACTGGGACAGTTACTGTAGACAGACTGGGAATCGAACAATACGAGGAAACGACAGCTCCGACTCTCAATCATCCGGCTGACATAGAATACGAACAGGGGCAAACAGGTAACAGCATTACTTGGAGTCCTTCAGATGAATACCCGAGCAGCTATCAAATCCTACTAGACGGCAGCATCTTACGCTCAGGTCCTTGGAATTCCACGACTGAAGCCATCGTCGCTGTGGTTGACGGGCATGCC
>JBHLRV010000046.1:1104-8477 GCA_048882205.1 Candidatus Thorarchaeota archaeon
GTGAATACAACTACACCATAGTTGTCGCAGACGTTCGAGGAAACACCGCCGTAGACGAGGTGATGGTCACTGTTCGTCTACCTCCGTTCGACCCCGTGTTAGCAGCAGTAGCAATCGCCGGAGCAGGTGTTGTGATTGTGGTTGTAGTTGTAGCTGTTCGGAGAAGATAGAACCTGAACCGTGAACGACGCGGTAGGGAGAGCATCGGTGACTCCTAAGCTGAAAGACAGCCAGTGCTAGCCTCCATTCCTAGATCAAATGCCTTGGAGTTTGCGGCGGTAGTCCTCGGAGGAACAAGTGCCAAGACGGCCTTCCTGACCTCCTCCACCGGTATTGGGAAGTCTTCGCATGCAACTGTAGCACCTATGAGAACTGAGTTCTCAGTTCTGGGATTGCCTGCTTCAACTGCCATGCTCAATGAGTCCAAGAGAACAACTCTATCGGTGACTTCTCTAATTGTTTCTACGATCTGTTCCACCGTGAGATACTTCGTCCGCCTCTTCTTGTCAAGGGCGACCTGTTCTGTTTCAGTGACGGCAGGCATTATTCTGTTACTCATGATCACCACACCATCTTTCTTCAAGTACTCTATGTAACGCAAGACTTCGCTAGCTTCCATGGCAATCATCATGTCAGCCTTCCCATAAGGAATCAGAGGTGAGAGCGGTTTGCCAATCCTGAAGTGGACATAGATTGAGCCTTGCCTTTGTGAGAGCCCGTGCTGCTCCCCTGTTCTTACCTCAAGACCTGCGTCGACAGCTGCTTTTCCGAGGATGGCTGACAGTAGCATCAGCCCTTGTCCGCCCACACCACAGAACATGATGTTGTATGTTTCACTGTCGCTCATCTCTTGACCTCCAATGATCTCGGAGCATCTACCGGACAGACCTGTCTACACTCAAGACATCCGTCACAGAGGTCCCGCTGAATCATCATCTTCTGATCAGTTTCATCGACAGTGATAGCGGGACAATAGAACTCGCGGACACATGCGTATATCTCTCGGCATGTGTCTTTGTCATTCTCACTTGGAATTATCTTATCTCCTCGTTGTTTCTTCAGTCTGTCACCGTAGAGAGCGCAATCGCGTCTGGCTATGATTACGTTGAAGCCATCTGCTTCGATTGCTGTTTTGATGGGATCGATACAGTCACGAGTTTCATAGGGATCTATTATAGTAACACTATCTGCTCCAAGCCCCTCGAACACTTTCTCCATGTCGATCTTTCTCGCGATGTGACCTCCTGCGTCGAACGGAGAATTAGGATTGAACTGCTGGCCAGTCATTGCCGTTACAGAGTTGTCCAGGACAAAGAGTGTGACGTTTGAGTTGTGATGAATCAGATTGACTATTCCAGGCAGGGCAGCGTGGTACAACGTGGAATCACCGACCATGGCGATGACCTTGTCCTCTAGTGCCAGCTCCATCCCTGCAGGTAGTCCCACCGAGGCACCCATCGCTAGCATTGAGTCACTGAACTCATTGGGAGGCAAAAACGCCATAGAGTAACACCCAATGTCGTTGTTGAATACAATCTTGTCCCGGATTCGCAGCTGCTGGAGGGCCTGTCTGAATGCCCACAAAGTTCCTCGGTGCGGACAACCAGGACAGAAGATGGGAGGCCTCTCTGGTAGAATCTCCTTGAGTCTGGAGGCCTTCTTCATAATGGCGCTGTAGTCCACGCTTGTTTCTTTTGAGAGCAATTCCGCAAGGACTCCCTCCACTATCGGAACATTGTATTCAAGGGCTTCAGAGAAGTGTCCAGACTTCTTGCCTATGATTCTGAGAGTTGGATTGACAGCCTTCGCAATTGCCGTGATCCGGGTTTCTAGATATGGAGTCAGTTCCTCTACCACAACGAGGGTCTCTAGCGATTTGATGAAATCAGCAATCTTCTTCTCTGGAAGAGGATAGACTGTGCTGAGTTTGAAGACTGGAAGATTGACTCCAAGATTCTGCATTGCCTCTAATGTGTGAAGATGGCAGACACCCGCAGTCAACACTCCGATGTTTCCATCACCTTTCAAGACGGAGTTGAAAGATGATTCTTCAAAGTCCTCCTTGATCGCCTTGACCTTTTCGAGAAGCCTGGCCTTCAGTGCACGGGCCACTGAGCCAACAGTATAGTACGGATTCTTCACGTCAGTCCATCTGTTCTTCCTAAAGGGGGTCCGTTCCAAGACGCCCAGGTTCACCATTCCTCTCTGATGGTTTACTCTGGTAGTCGTCCTGACTATGACCAGAGTCTTGTGTTTCTCTGAAACATCGAATGCCCACTTGACCATATCATAGGCCTCTTGGGCAGTCGATGGTTCAATCATTGGGACATAGGCTGCCTCACCAAAGTATCTGCCATCCTGCTCGGATTGCGATGAGTGGGCGAATGGATCATCAGCGATCAGACACACACAGCCTGCATTCAATCCCACATAGCCAATGCTGAACATTGAGTCACTTGCAACGTTCATCCCAACGCTCTTCATTGATGTGAAGGAACGCATTCCTGCCATAGAGGCACCCGCGACAGTTTCAAGCGCGACCTTCTCGTTGGCAGCAATCTGCATCCTGTAGTCGCCAAAGTGGTCCAAAACTTCACCAAATGTGTCCAAGATTTCGGAGGTCGGAGACCCGGGATAGAACGCAACAACCTTGACATCTGCCTCGAGTGCGCCACGAACGACTGCCTCGTTGGCAAGCATCAGTGCAGGGCCTTTGTCCTTCCTCTTGACATCCTCAATCGTCACTTTGGATTCTCTCCTCAAAGTCACAGGACTAAGGTTTCGCGACCGGTCCAAAACACACAAAATAAGCGTTGGCGTATGTCTCTTGCCAACACAACTGCTCATATGGCGCTCTTTTGCTCTAACCGGCCAAGAGGTAATATGCTGATTCTTGGAGCTGCACCCATGTCTCGACGCCTAACCATCAAGATTCCAAAGGACTACAAGACTAAGTTCGAGCGGAAGAACAAAGAGTATGATCTAGGCTATTCCTCGTTTCCAGAGTTCATCAAGGATTGCATGAGACGGCGTTTCGAAGAAGTCGATGAGACTCATCGCAAAAAAGCATAGACCACCCGGATTCTCTGCTACCCCAAAGATCATTTGACAGAGCTAAGTCCATCTGAATCTATCTGCACTTCGTTTAGTTGACTTCACCGTTTCTAATCTGATTCTATCCACCAGGACTGCCATGCCAGGGAGTGTCTTTCCAGAGGATGTCCCATGTGTCATCTTCAGTAAGTGTTTCGGGTTCTACTACGGCCTTGTGCAGTTCTTTAAGGAGTGCATGGTGTCGCAACTCATCTTCTCTAATCATCATAGCGATGGTCTTCACTTGGTCACTGTCGCTCTTCTCTGCGAGCTCGCCGTATGTCTTGACGGCCATCTCTTCCAACTTGATGTGTTTCTCGATGCCCTTTGAGATTCTATCTCGTTCAGCCTCGCTAATGAAAGGAGTCGGACCCTCAACCGCCTTTCTCAAAGACCTCAAGAGTGTTGCATGTTTCTTTGAGTCTTGAGAAACCCCTAGCAGGAGATCCTTAATGAAGACATTGCCAAGCTTTGCGACATTCTCTTCGACGATCTCAATTATCTTGAGTTCCATTTCGATCTGCCTATCGATGAACTCAAGGGTTTCTTCCGTGTTCAAAATCAGCTCTCTCCTCTTTTTGGACCAATTCGGAATGCATCACGTGGGCTTATGACTCTTCGGCAATGGGACTGAAGGACAGACACTTCATAAGCTATATCAGCAAAAGATATCTCTCAGGCCTTACATCAGCGTGACGAAGAAGACTCGTGGAGGTTCCTTGCCAGAATGACCAAGGCTGTTGTTTACATGGCACCTGGGTGTCCCAACTATAGGAAGTTAAAGGAGTTCCTTTCGGGTGTCGGCGTGGAAATGGAAGAGAAATGCGTTCTCACAAGTGCCGCCATATTTGAGGAGCTTGCAGAACTGAGTGGGCAGAAAGCAATTCCTGTTACAGTCATTGACGGTGAATCCTTCGTAGGATTCGACAGAAGAACAGAGAGGAGAATGAAAAGAAAGCTCGGAGTGTGACGCAGTGTACGATCTAGTTGTTATAGGTTCGGGAGTAACAGGCTACGGCGCAGCCATGTATGCAGCCCGATTGGATCTTTCGGTAGTCGTTATTGGAGACGTTGATGGGGGAACAATCACACTCACAGATGACGTTGCGAACTACCCGGGCTTCTTGCAGCTTACAGGGAAAGAACTGGCAGACAATCTTAAGGAACATGCTCTTGATTATCCGGTAACGATTGAAACCGGCACTGTGGTAGATGTTCTTCCCGATGATCAAGGATTCTTCTATGTCGTCACCACAAACAAGACCTACTTGGGCAAGACCGTCCTCTTTGCCACAGGTATGAAAGAACGAGAACTCGAGGTGCCGGGCCACGACGAGCTAAGAAACAAGGGAGTCTCATACTGTGCACTTTGCGATGCTCCTCTCTTCAAGGACAAAGAGGTTGCAGTCGTAGGCGGGAGTGACAGCGCCGCAAAAGAGGCGTTACTTCTTGCCAAATACTGTCCAAAGGTCTACATGATATACCGCAAAGCGAAGATACGCCCTGAACCAATCAATGGACGCCGCATTGAATCTGAGCCAAAGATCGAAGTGATAACTGAAACAAATGTGACCGAGATACTTGGTGATTCAAGGGTTACTGGAGTAAAGCTGGACAAACCATTCAATGGTTCAGACAAGCTAGAGCTAGACGGTGTGTTCATTGCAATCGGCGGCATTCCTTACTCAGAGCTAGCCAAGAAGATCGGCGTAGAAACAAATGAGAAAGGCGAAATCAAGATTGATCGTTCTAGCCGAACCAACGTTGAGGGAGTATTTGCCGCGGGTGACGTGGCAGACACCGAGTTCAAACAAGCCATCACGGGTGTTTCTGAAGGAGTCCATGCAGCTTACCAAGCATATCGTTACGTGAACGAGCGAGAGTTCGTCTTCACATGTAAGTAAGACTAAACCTGCACACTACTCACGGTCCAATGCAACTCTCCAAGGATAGAGTTCTGCGTGGAACACATTGGCTTTCACTGCTGGGTCATTGTTCATGATTTCTGTAGCTCTCTCGAGGGAACCGCACTCTATCATCGTAAGGCCGATGAGCACATCATTGAATCGCCCGGCCATCACCAACTCTCCTGAAGCCTGAAGGCTCTGAAGATACTTGAAGTGCTGTCCTACGATCTCCTCCGTTTCTTCCCCACCATATGAAGGGGCTGGACGTAGCATTATGACGTAAGAGAGTTTCTCCATTTTCTAATGCCTCTGTCAAATGTCGCTCTAGTTACTTGTCAGTTGCCTCAAAGAGTTTCTCAACAAAGATCTCTGGAGGCGTCAGACCTTCGATGGAAACAGTTTCATTGAAGATAGTCTTCGGGACTCCGAATACTTCATACTTCTCTGTAAGCTCTCTGAACTCCAGCGACTCAACCATGTCCGACTGGATCAATGGATTGAGAATGGCTGCTTGGTTGGCAAGTCTTACCATTGCTGGGCAATACGGACACTGTGGAGTCGTGAATACTTGAATATGGACTGGCTTATCGACGGCCTTGATGTCCTCTATGATATCAGCAGGAAGTTGAGATGTTCCCTTTGACGCATCCAGTATCGACCCAATCAGAGCGCCGAACTCGTGTCCTGCAGCAATACCGTAGAACCTAATCTTGTACTCATCAGCTCCATGAAGGATGGTTGCTGGAACACGTGCGACGCCTAGCTCAGCCGCCTTTCCCTCCCCCAGAGTGTCTTCGTGTACTATGACACTGATCTTGTCTGAGAGGTCCGCAATTTGCTCTACCATGTCTCTGACGTCATGACAGTAGAGACACTTCTTCCCCTCAATGAAGACATGCATCGTGATATCGTTTTCAAGTCCTTCGAAAACCTCCATCACCTGCGTCTTGGTTTCATCATCAATCTCAACTACCATGACAGTCAAGCCTCTAGCTAAACTGAGTCGGGATTCCTAAGATATAATCGCTATGGTAGGTAGTAAAACCAACAAGTCAGATGGCTTGATATGGGTCCTTTAGAACTGGATGATTTGGAGTTTCACAGGTCCTGCAAGTATACATCATCTGAAGTCAGGGACGGCCCGATTGAGTGTTCCAGTCATCTCCACGAACACAGACAACTTGAACCTACTCCCCAGAATCAAGGAGAGAAACAAAGAGAACGAGTTTTCACGCGTGAGCAGTCGACGCGGCATGTCTTTGGCAGCCTGCAATACTATGACAGATCAGTTGCTACCCGGGCGAGAGTCGGCTGTTAAGGCTATTGCGTCAAAGAATCAGCTTTTTACTTGACTTTCAACTTCGAAGGTCAGTGATAGCATGTCGAAGGTCAAGATAACAGTCATCAAGACTTTCAGCCCTGAAGATGTATTTGGTCACGAGTTCCTGCTCCCTTCAACTGGTCAAAGAATCAACAAATGTGGAGCCTTCAATGAGGGTGATGAGTTCATCATTGAGAGCGTGATGCAACAACCTGAGGGTTTCTGTGGGTGGGCTTGGAGGGATATCTACAAGGACCTCTCAGTATTATTCTTTGGTGGCAACTTTGCAGTGGGTCCAGGAATTCAATACACCTCCTGTTCTGACGGAAAGAAACCAGTCTGCTTCAAGTTGGAACGCCTGGATGAAGCAAGAACCAGCTCGTGACAGTGATCATGGGATGACCGACGCGTCTTGGACGTGCAAATCACGATAGCCTGGAGTAGTCAGCTTCTTTCCTGTTTGTCAACTACAATCTTCGTTATAGCTTCAAGTGGCAATAGCTGTTTCCAGTACTTCTATCTGAGTAACTTGAAACAGTGGCTACCTTACTCCAGCAGATCCCAAACCAAAACTCGTATGTTGCTCTTACTCAGGTTTCGTAGGCATAATCTGAACGACTGCCTTTCCAAGGCGTTTTGTGACTTTGATTGTGTGCTGAGCTGTTTCCATAACGAAGCTGCCACCCTCATCTAGGCTGTCCAGTACTGCCTTGCCTGGGCCATTCAAGTACCGAGTGTATCGCTGTATCGCGTCCTTCTCATTGGAACCTTTCTTGTGAGAGTAGCTCATGGTGAGTACTCCCCCGTACTATACTAAAACGGGTGTTAACTAGATGAAACAGCAGTTTCATGCTATAAATGAAGTGTGTTGATATGTATCGAAGAACAAATCAGCCACCGAGAACCATTCCAGCCGGACCGGATTATGTTGACTCCAATCTAGCCCAACGGTTGGTACCGGAAGAAGCTGTCGTTATCCTCTCTCATCTTTGCTTCAACTACAGCCTTGCCTTTGATTTTTGTCACCTTGAGCAGCATGTCGACTTCAGACC
>JBHLRV010000047.1:0-8464 GCA_048882205.1 Candidatus Thorarchaeota archaeon
AGATGGGAACAGTGCGAAGTTGCCACCAAAACAGAAGCCGATTAGTGATGCGATTCCCATCACTGCAAGCCAGCTAATTGTGATGGTCGACATCCATGCGAATGTGAACATCGCCAGTGCGAGAACCACAAACATCAGTGCCATCGTGTTCTCGCGTCCAAGCTTGTCAGAGGTTGCCCCCCAGACGATTCGACCTGCTGCATTCAGAATGCTCATGACACCAACAATAATGACTGCATCTGCCAAGGGATCAATGATCAATGCAGCAGACTTGACATTTCCTAGAGTCATCAGACCAGCAGTCGCTGCGAAGACAAACATCAGCCATAGTAGCCAGAAGCTTGAGGTTCGTATCATCTGACCTGGCAGGATGTCAAGACCCTTGCCGTCTGCTGTTCTTATGGACGGGGTGTATCCGGCCGGTACCCAACCTTCTGGCGGGTTTGTGAGCACTTGGGACCCCAGCACAACTAGAATGAGATACGTGACACCCAATACTAGAAAAGGCGTACCAATCTGGAGAACCGTGGGCACGTTAAACATTCCTAGCAGAAACTGTTCTACGTAGCCAAAGACTAGTGCACCAGCGCCAAATCCAGCGACCGCGATTCCAGTGATTGCCCCCTTCTTGTCAGGAAACCACTTCACCAGTGCCGCGATAGGACAGACATACGCGAAACCAATTCCAGCACCACCAATGATACCGTATGTGATGACAAGCCATAGAGTTCCGAATAGCTCGTCCCCAGCCGCTACGAAGTCAACCAGATATGCGAGCATGTAGCCCAGACCGAGAAGGACCCCACCAATTGTGGCGACTCTTCGGGGGCCTACTCGATCCTGCCATCTTCCTGCAAAGATCATGAACAGAGCAAACGAAGCCAGACCAGCAGCAAACGGAAGCTGCGTGAAGAAAGCAGACCATGTGTATGCACCGCCTCTCAGGGCGGTCTGGAAGAATGACCAGGCGTAGATTGAGCCCAGACACAGCTGAACGACAATAGCACCGATAATGACAAGATTCCGGTTTCCGACCTTCTCTTCAGACATGAAGTAATCCACCTGAGCGATTGTCGAGTCTTGCGCCGGGGCGCGCTCTCTCCTACTGATAAGGTTTCTTCTATGATAGCTTGCGGCCCTGTCTGTATCAGTTTGAAAACGCCTATATGGAACCCAATTCGGATTCAGTTGGTTGGGCTGAGGAATCACAATGGCCGGAGCAAAATGGAACGAGAAGTATAAGGAGAAAGTATTGGCAGCCAAAGATGCCATAAAGAAGATCAAAAGAGGCGCGCGCATCTTCTTGGGAACTGGATGTGGGGTACCAAATCATCTGGTTCACGAACTTGCCGCCCACTCAGACCAGATGTCAGACAATGAGATAGTTCACCTGCTTACGCTTGGTGATACACCATCGGCTGATTCGAAGTTCCAGGCTCAGTTCAGGCACAATACATTCTTTGTTTCAGACAACATCCGTGATGCGGTGTCGGAGGGGAGGGCCGACTACTCGCCAATCATGCTCTCGGATATTCCTGATCTCTTCAGAAGTAGAAGATTGCCATTGGATGTTGCTATGATACAGGTGAGTCCACCTGATGAGCATGGGTACTGTTCTCTGGGAATCTCGGTTGACATAACCAAATCAGCGGCTGAGAGTGCAGACCTTGTGATTGCCCAGGTCAATGGAAGAATGCCAATCACGCATGGAAACTCCTTCGTTGATGTTAGAGAGATCGACTTCTTGGTCCCTTTTGATGAACCACTACGGGAGTTCCAGCCCTCGGAAGGGGACGAGACCATAGACATGATTGGGTCATATGTTGCAAGACTGATAGAGAACGAGTCTACTCTGGAACTTGGGATTGGTGCCCTGCCGCAAGCAGTCTGTAGCAATCTTCAGGAGACCGGAGTTCGTGACTTGGGTATTCACACTGAGATGTTCAGTGACAGCCTGATACCACTCATTGAGGGCGGTGTTGTCACGAACAAGAAGAAGAGCATTCATCGAGGGCAAGTGATAGCCAGCTTTGCAATGGGAACGAAGAAACTCTACGACTATGTGGACAACAATCCGATGTTCCACTTTCATGATACGGCCTATGTCAATGACCCGTATTTTATAGGTCAGAACAAGAAGATGATAGCCATCAACTCTGCTCTTGAAATGGACCTGACGGGGCAGGTGTGTGCAGACTCGATTGGTCACAGGTTCTACAGCGGGATTGGAGGACAAGTAGATTTCATTCGGGGAGCGAAGAGGTCGCCTGGAGGAAAGGCAATCATATGCATGCAGTCAACGGCAATGGATGGGGCAGTTTCAAGGATTGTTCCTCGACTCAGTGAAGGTGCAGGAGTAGTCACTACCCGCGGTGACGTTGACGTCGTGATTACTGAGTTTGGGCTTGCAATACTGCACGGAAAGACAATCAGAGAGAGAGTACTAGCTCTCATCGCAATTGCACATCCTGACTTCCGGAATGACTTGCTTGAGGCTGCAAAGAAGATGCACTATGTCTTTGAGGATCAAGTACCATTTCAGGTCAAGGGCACCTATTTCCCGACCGAGTACGAAGCTCACGAAACCTTCAAGGGTGATGATGGACCGACAACTGTCCATTTCAGACTCACGCGACCTGATGACTCAGATCGCATCAAAGAGTTGTTCTATGGCCTCTCGGAAGAGAGCATATACTTCCGATTCTTGACGCCGCTGAAGAGTCTGCCGCGTCATACTCTTCAGGACTTCTATGACGTGGATGCTGACAGAGACGTATCAATTGTGGCGGTCATACATCCAGACGATACCGAAGAGTCAGAAAGAATCATTGGAGCAGGGAGGTATCTATTGAACAGGAGTACTAACGAGGCAGAGTTCGCTTTGCTCGTACGAGATGAGTTTCATGGCAGGGGTATAGGGTCGTTCATGCTCAATCATTTGATTCGAATTGCCAAAAGCAAGGGGGTGAGTGCTTTCGTTGCATTCGTTCATCCTAAGAACCATGCAATGATCAAGTTCCTTCACAGAACTGGAAAGATTGTCGAGAGCTATCTCAGTGTTGAGGACGACGAGTATATCTTCAAGCTCAAACTGTGAACACGGTCATCGGTATAGTGATATTCGTACAGAGACTTGAGATGTGGTAGGAAACGTCTATATGAACGAGAAGACTCACGATTTGGCAATCTGAGGAACGTGCAATGGCTGCTTCAGGGTGGAAGGATAAGTACAAGGACAAGATTCTGACTGCTGATGAGGCCATCAAGAAAGTCAAGAAAGGCACGCGCATCTTTCTAGGAACCGGTTGCGGAGTGCCCTATCATTTAGTACAGGAACTCGCACGAAACGCGAGTCGGATGGCGGACAATGAGATTGTGCATCTGCTGACTCTTGGAGACACCCCTTCAGCGGACCCAAGATTCCAGGAACAGTTTAGACACAACAGCTTCTTTGTTTCTGATAACATTAGAACAGCAGTCTACGAGGGAAGGGCCGACTACACACCAGCTCACCTCTCTGACATTCCAGTCTTCTTCAGAACCAAGAGAATTCCTCTTGATGTTGCCCTGATTCAAATGAGCCCGCCCGACGAACACGGTTATTGTTCCCTTGGAATCTCTGTCGACATTACGAAAAGCGCTGCAGAGAGTTCGGACTTAGTCATCGCCCAAGTAAATGAACGCATGCCCATCACACATGGAGACTCATTCATGCATCTGCGTGACATCGACTACTTGGTATGCCACAATGAGCCGCTGAGGGAATTCGAGGCTGCTGACGTAGATGAGAAGAGCAATCTGATTGGGAGCTATGTGACCCGGCTCATAGAGAATGAGTCCACAATTGAGCTCGGAATAGGAGCGCTCCCACAGTCAGTAGCAAGCAATCTCTTGACTTCGGGGGTTGGCGACTTGGGCATCCATACTGAACGATTTGGTGACAGCATAATCGATCTTATCGAGAGTGGTATTGTCACAAATAGCAGAAAGAGCATCAATAGAAACAAGGTGACAGCTAGCTTTGCAATGGGAACGAGAAAGCTCTACGACTATGTTGACAATAACCCCATGTTCGAGTTCAGGGACACAGCCTATGTCAACGATCCAAATGTCATCGCTCAGAACTACAAGATGGTGGCAATCAACTCTGCTCTAGAGGTCGACTTGACAGGCCAGGTCTGTTCAGACTCTATTGGTCACAGATTCTACAGCGGAATCGGCGGCCAAGTAGATTTCATTCGAGGAGCATCGCGGTCTCAAGGCGGAAAGGCAATCATCTGTATGCCGTCCACGGCCCTTGACGGAACTGTTTCAAGGATTGTTCCACGACTAAGTGAAGGCGCAGGAGTAGTCACTACAAGAGGCGACGTTGAGGTCGTCATCACAGAATATGGTCAGGCAATACTGCGAGGTAGAACGATACGCGAACGCGTATTGTCACTCATAGCAATTGCACATCCAGACTTCCGAAATGATCTTCTCGAAGTAGCGAAAGAGATGCGCTACGTCTTCGAGGATCAAGTGCCCTTCCAAGCCAAGGGAACCTACTTCCCTATAGAATACGAAGCACAGGAGACCTTTGAAGGCCCAAATGGGCCGATTGATGTGGACTTCAGGCTGATACGACCTGACGACACTGACAGAATCAAGTGTCTATTCTATGGACTCAGTGAAGAGTCAATCTTCTTCAGATTCTTGGCTCCGCTCACAAGTCTCCAGCGACAGACTCTGCAGGACTTCTACAATGTGGACCAGTCCAGAGACATCAGCATTGTGGCAACCATCTGCTCCAACGATGACGGGTCAAATGAGGAAATCATTGGTGCAGGACGCTATCTGCTCGATTGGCACAAGAATGAGGCAGAATTCGCACTTCTAGTCCAAGATGACTATCAAAACAAGGGAATTGGCACCTACATGCTCAATCACCTAATGCGCATCGCAAAGAGCAAAGGAGTCGGAGCCTTCGTGGCACACGTACATCCGAAGAACGTGCCAATGATTAGGATCCTCCACAAGACTGGGAAAGTGATTGAGAGTAAGCTGAAGATGGAAGATGATGAGTATGTCTTCAAACTCACTCTTTAGTTTCGTCTAGTCGTGCCGGGAGTCATATGTCACCGAGAATGACCTTTGTGACAGGGCCTGGCTCAATTCGCAATGGTCGTAGGCCTCTGTGAATGCTCTCAATCCATCTATCCAGTTCGTGGATGCTTCTGAGACCCTCTATCTTGGCCACCGGGTTGCCTTTTTTGAACGCCATGATTAGGGGGACACCCTCGACATCAAATGTCGTCGCGGCCTCTTCCTGCTCTTCGATGTTGATCTTTGCGAAGTACACCTTCGACTTGTAGTCACTCGCGAGCTCATCAAGAACGGGTTTCATCTGCCTGCAATACGGGCATGTGTTGGTGTAGAACTCGATGATTGCAGTCTTTGGCTGTCGCACAGTATCCATGAAGTTCTCGTAGGGTAGTTCATTCAGGGTTCCATTGGCCAGAGGCTCATCAGGGGTCCTTGTCATTGCAGCCTCCAGACGCTCTGCTATCCCTTTGATTTGGCCATCAATGCGTTCCCCATTCTTTGACATTCCCAGTCCTCTTAACTATCGACAAAAGGTTTCAACAATTAAGTTCGGAAGTTTCACTGAATAGTCTTTGGGCACGGCAAGACGGGGTCAGGAGGGTCGTTGTCCTTCTCGATCTGGTGCAGGTCGAGATGGTGCCAGATGACCCATGGCAGTCTGAGCTAGTACTGTACGGAGACCTAGTCCTTCCAGAGTGGCCTTGACATTTCGCATCTTGGCACTGGATGGTCGTCTGATGTCATGACGCCGGAACTCGGGACGGTAGTCTAAGACTGTCACTTGGATTCTATCATCGATATCAGCGATCCGTGTGCCCCACTGGTTTAGCTCCGCATCCATGGCTTCTGATGACGAGTAGAAGGCAGGATTGAAGGGGAGCCCGATTCCCATGAACAGTTGTTCTGGATAGTAGTTGTCGGCCATGTAACGCACAGCGTTCCAAGCTGTGGCCCAGTAGGTTTCTGCTAGGGTCGAATCTGTTATTCCGGTGATGTTCTGGAAGGTTTCCAAGCGAGCGGACTTGAGGTCAGGACCGATGTCAGTGACACCTGCTTCCACTAAGGCATCTATGTAGTCTGGAGTAAGAATCGTGGCGTTTGTGTCGAGATGCAGACGGAAATTGCCAGGGCTATGTGTCTTGAGCCATGTGAAGAAGGTTTCCAGCCACGGTCGGTTCAGTGTGGCCTCGCCGCCAGAGATCGCCAGCCGTTTGACGCCTACACGCAATGCAAGTCCAAGGAGTTTTCGGGCGGCGTGCTCTGCAGTGACTGCGGATGCCGCACTGTTGTATGTCACGCTGAAGTTCTGACATGTTCGGCATCGAAGATTACATCCAGCCGCAAAGCAGGCAGCCTCGGCATAGTCCCTGAAATCGAAGCCAAATGCTTTCTCCGACCAGGGAGTTCCAACACCTCCAACGGAATGAGGTTGACACCAACCGACAATACGAAGCGGCTGTGTCTGATCTGAAACATCTGTACGTATGTTCAGCCCCGGTTTCACGGCTGTATGACAGCTGGGACTTAGCTCTCCATCCACGAGAACAGCACATGCATAGCAGCCTCCAGTTCCACATGGGGCAAAAGAGTGAGCTGCTTTCGGATATCGAGCAAAGGCGATTCCAAAGGACTGCATTGCTTCCTTGATGGTGATGTTGTCAGGCACCTGTACTGGCTGATCGTCTATGGTGATGATGATGCTGTTCGGAGATTCATTCTGTGTTAGAGAGATTGCCTCTTGTGGACATGCCATGTAGCATGATCTGCAGCCAACGCAGTATTCTGGACTTGGGCAGTCCACAGATATTGTACAGAATCCGCAGTTCGTGCAAAGACGCTCATTCCGCCGCACGGCGTTCTCTTCCTTTCATCTCCATTCCATTGGCACCAGAAATTGTGAGATTCTAGGTTTTCTTGATCTTCTTGTACAGTTCGAGGGCCTTATTGTCCCCGTGCTTGACAAGATAGGCGAGAACCCCAGCCCGGACTGCCGCGTTTCGCTGCCCCTCAGGGTTTTCTGGATCGTAGTGACCTATTAGGAGATCACTTGGGAACTCGTCACAGAAGCCACAATGGTCTAGACTCTTCTCAGTGGCGCAATCAAAGACCTTGCATGTGCCCCACCATGGCCTTCCACCCGACTCTTTGCACCCAGCACAGGGCGGCTCGCCTTTCCCTGAGTAGCTGGGACAGCCTTCACACCGGGCGCCGCATGGATTGAAACTCATTGAAGTCACCAAGCATCAGGACTGGCTCAGGACAAGATAAAGCTAAGCGCAAGAAGTAATGGTGGGCCCGGCGTGATTTGAACACGCGACATCCGCCTTATCAGAGCGGCGCAATAACCAGGCTATGCCACGGGCCCGCTAGTCGCCAGACGCAGGAATTCTGATTGGGATAAAAAGCTTGTGACGTTGAGAGTGATTTATCGTAGTGCCTCAGGCAGAACCTCTCGAATCTTATCCAGTGACTCGACTGTTTCTTCAGTCGTCAGTTCGAATACCAGAGGTCCTTCAAACTTGTCCTTGATGAGCTCCATCAAGAAGTCCCGAATTGGCATTTCACCTCGACCAAGTACCAAGTGGTCCTGATAGCCCCCAGCCTTGTTCTTCTCAGCCACTCCATCATTAAGGTGAATCTCTGTGATTCGGTCACGATGCTTCCGATAGAATTCGGACAATGTTTCATCTCCAGACTGTTTCGTGAGCGTATGTCCTGTATCGAAACATAGGCCTGTGTTGAACTCGTCAACTACGTCGCGCGTGAATTCGAAAGGGAACTCAACATTCTCGAGTGCAAGCTTGTAAGGATCAAGCTCAGACCTGCTGATTATCTCCTCCACACTCTTCCTGGCAAATGATGTCATATACCCACACACCAACAGGTCCATGCTCTCCGCAAATCCCTGCTTGGTATACTCTGCTGCTAGACTACCTGTAGAATGAAGTACATAGGTCTCAGGCACAAGTTCCTCTGCAAGTTCTATGGAGCGTACTATACTATCAACGCTGGCAGTTCTAATCGTTTCGTTGAAAGTTGAGAGTTCGATTGACCAAAACGGCAGATGGACTGTGTATGAATGGCCCAATTCGTCTTTCAGCTCTGCCAGTCTGGAGATGACTTCAGGTGTCAGCGAACCAGGCACCATGTGCTCAATCTCCATTGGAATCTCCACAACTCGAATATGTTCGATCTCTACGACTTCTCGGACTATCTCAACTAGGTCGATGCGAGAGAAGTCAGGAGTGCCCTCGGCAATAATTCTCTCAACTGCGGGAATGAACTCGATTGCGACCACTCCAAAGCGCATCGAAACGAACCACCTGCTCTAGATCAATCCTGTCAGCCACACATGTATTTCTGCTATGATGGGCAGGAA
>JBHLRV010000048.1:0-6328 GCA_048882205.1 Candidatus Thorarchaeota archaeon
GGATGCCACCTTCTACGGCCTTCCAAAGTTGCCGGCTTTGATGACCCGGAGCTTCCGGGGAAGGTCGATGAACTACTCGAGATAGCGGGAGCAAAGAGTGTCCCCTGGAATCTGAAATTGTCATGTTGTGGTTCTCCACTCCTGATTGCCAGCGAAGAAGTCGCAACAGATATCCTGAGGGACAAGATGATCTCCGCTAAGGAGGCAGGTGCGAATTGCCTGGTGACAAACTGCCCTGCATGCCATACGCAGTTCGACGTACAGCTAATTGGAATGAAGGATGAGAATGAGGAATCGCTTGAGCTTCCTGCAATGTTTGTAACCCAGATTCTGGGTCTGGCCATGGGTCTTGATCAAGAGTCGCTTGGAGTCGAGCTGAATAGAATCTCCCTTGATCCTATTAGTGATATCTTGGGCATCTAGATTCACAAGTTCTGTAGATTGTTACCCACAGCTAGTCGTTCTTTCCTAGTCTGCTCTCGCCATAGAAGACTTCACCGAGACGTTTCATTGCATCACGAACACAGTCCTTCTTCCCACTCACCTGCAGATGCCTCTCGCCGTCCAACGAGATGAGAACCTCGCAATCTTCTGCAATCTCGGAAACAACCTCAACGGGGATATCTTCTGGGAGTCTTATTCTGAAGAATCCGATGTCCTTCTCTCTTGGGATGTCTGAAATTGGCGTTCGGTCTTCCTCCTGCTCAACCTTGCCATGACCTTCTATCGCTCTTTGAAATCGATCTTCCCAACGCTGTCGATATCCTACGCCTTCTCTCTCCTCTGCCCAGACCATCATTGTTTCTCTGAGGCGGAGTATCTTGCTTTCCATCTCCACCCTGAGCTTTTCATCTGCGTGGTCGGAAGCCTTGAGGTCCTGTTCGAAACCTGAGAGATACTCTATCACCATCTTGGAGTTGCGAAGGTCTGCATGGGTTAGATCTGGGATGAAGACCCCTTTGTTTCTCAGCTCGCCCAAGAGGTCGTTAAGGACAGTCCAACCTGCCCTAAGACCGTCAATTGTGACCAATGCGACTCACTCCTTGAGCATCTCTTCAATCTGCTCCAAGAAACTGTGTTCGCGCCACCATCTAAGGTCACGCGCTCCGGTGGGACAAATCGCAGTGCAGGCTCCACAACCTTCACATCGCATCTCATCTGTTACACTCCTCTTGACCCCTGGCTCAGCTTCTATCATTGAAATTGCATCGTAGGGGCATATCTCAGAATAATGACACAGATCGCAACCCACACACAGGTCTTCATCGACCTCTGCAGTGAGTAGTTCAATTTCCACAGTTCCCAGATTCAATGGAACTGCTGCCTCGCTCGCCGCCCCTCGTGCCTGGTTTACAGAATCAGCAACGTTCTTTGCATATGTCACACCAAGAAACACACCAGGGACCGTGGTCTCCACTGGCCTGTATTTCATGTGCATCTCAGCCAGGAATCCGTCGGCACCTCTATTGATGCCAAATGCCTTGGCGACTTCGTCCGTGTCGCTTGGCGCTTCAAGACCTAATGCGAGGACTACCATGTCCGACTTAATCTTGAAGGTTTCTTGGGATAGTGTGTCATAAACTGTCACAATGGCTCCTTCGCCATCAGGGTCTTTATCAACTGTGACAGGGTTCTCTCTCACCCAGCGAAGATAGGTGACACCGTTCTGTCTGTTCTCGCGCCACATCTCTTCCATTCCATCGGCATAAGGCCGGATGTGCTCCTTGTAGGCCGAGATGACCTTGATGTCCGGAAACATCTCCTTGAGCTCGCGCTGCATCGTAATGATGGCAGAACAGCAGACTCTGGAGCAGTGTCTGTTCCCCTCTCCAGGATTCTGTCTGGAGCCCACACAGTGGATGAAGACAGGGTTCTTTGGCGGTTTCTTCAGTTCCTCATTTCTGAGTCTTCTCTCCAAGTCAAGTGTCGAGATGACTCCAGGCACTTCTCCCCATCCATACTCGCCCTGCTTGGGATCATAGGTGTCAGTCCCGATAGCGATGACTACAGTGCCAACACGGTGCGTGTTCCTATCACCAGTTTTTGCATCTTCCACTTCTATGTCATAGTTGCCATACGATCCGTCGCGGCCTACGACTTTCGTATTGAGAAGAATCTTAATCATCTTCTCCCCCTCAACTCTCGAAACCAGGTCGTCAACAATATCCTTTGCCGACTCCATCTTGGGGAAGAGGTTATGAAGATCGTTCAATCTTCCCCCGAGGCGGTCAGTCTTCTCCAATAGAAGCACATCAAAGCCCTTTCGTGCAATGTCGAGGGATGCCGTCATTCCCGAAACCCCACCGCCCACAACCAGTGCTGTGCGGGTAACCTCAACCGTCTTGACTGGGACAATCTCGTTGTTTGCGGCCTTGGCCACGGCACTCCGAATCATGTCCTGGGCCTTCTCTTGGCGTTCGTCTAGTGGTGCATTGGCATTGACCAGTGCCAGCTGTTCTCTGAGGCCCACTGGTCCAACGAAATAGTACCGTGAAAGTCCGGCAGCCTCCAAGGCTCTCCTGAAGGTTTCTTCATGTTGAAGCGGAGAGCATGATCCTACGACTACGCGATTTAGACCATGTTCTTTGATGGCCTCGGTGATGATCTCTTGCCCGGGATCACTACACATGAATAGGTAGTCAGTTGCATAGGCAACGTTCGGAAGTCCCTTGGACCACTCTGCAAGTCCAGGCGCATCAATCTCGTTTCCTATGATTCCCCCACAGTGACAGATGAAGACTCCTACGCGAGGTTCATCTCCCACCTCCAAGGGCGGTGGTAGGTCAGGCTCCGGTGGAGTTGGAATCGGAAGGATTGAGTGGGCAGCCATACCTGCTCCTTTCCCTTCGTTTACAGTGTCAGTGCCGTCCTTAGGACCGCGGGCACAACCAGCCACATAGATACCAGGTCGTGTCGTTTCCAAAGCACCCGAGTTTGGATGCGACTCCTTCACCCAGCCGTTATCATCCAACTCAATCTTGAGGATCTTGGCGAGCTCATCTTGGCCTTCGTTCGGCCTGAAGCTCGCGTTGAGGACTACCATTGAGATCTTGTCAATCTCGATGATCTCACCCTTCTCAGTGTCCTCCATCTTGACATACAAGTCATGAGTGTCAGGGTCCTCCGCTATCTCGGATACTCGGCCACGAAGGAAGTCAATACCATAGTTCCTCTCTGAGTCCCATAGAAACTCCTCCAATGCCTTGCCAGCGGTACGCATGTCCATGTACGTGTATATGATTTCACAGTGGTCCTCCGGATAATGCATGCGTGTGACCTGGGCCAGCTTCAGGCCAAATGAGCAGCATACTCTGTTACAGTGCTCACTGTATCCTCCAATGTTCTCCCGCACATCACGACTTCCGACACAGTTGACGAAGAGTATCTTCTCCGGCTCTTTCCCATCCGAGGGGCGAATCATGTGTGAGTCCGTAGGTCCTGTAGGGTGAGTCATACGGTCATACTCAAGGCTTGTAACAACGTTGGGGAATACACCATAGCCATACTCACCATAATCCACTGGTTTGTACTCTTGGAATCCAGTGGCCATGACGATGGAACCAACATTGAGTTCGATGAGCTTGTCTTCGTCACTGTAGTCGATGCAATCTTGAGGACATACTGATGCGCAAGTTCCACAGCCGATACACGCCTCTCTGTCAATGGTGGCAACGAGCGGCACTTGCTGCGGGAAGTTCATGTAGATGGCTTTCCGCAATGAGAGTCCATGGTCATATTCCGAAGGAACCTCAACAGGACAGTTACTGATACATGCCTGACAGCCTGTGCAGGTGTCTTCGTTCACGTATCGTGCCTTCTTTCGTACCGTAACAGTGAAGTTGCCCTTGGAGCCTGTGACTTTCTCCACGGTAGATAATGCATGAACAGAGATGTTGGGGTGTTTGCCCACGTACGACGTGAGCGGCGTCATAACACAAGCGCTGCACTCAAGCATTGGGAAGATCTTATACACGGCCACGTAATTGCCGCCGATGTTCACGGACTTCTCTATGACATGAGCATGATGTCCGCCTTCAGCTAGAGAAAGAGCTGCATTGATACCCGCCATCCCAGCACCGATGACAAGTACATCTGTTGGCTTTGATACGGTTTCGGTCCTCTTGGAAGTTGTCGTAGCCATCTTGGGGTCTCCAAGCCGCGGTTGCTCTGGCGGTCTCAGAAGACTGGCGATATAACAGTTGTGTCATGGACTAACGCTTGCTTCTTCAAAAATCCAATCTTCTATTCTGTCTGTTTGGCTGCTTTCAGGTATACGAATGCGATTCCTGCAACCAAAGCTGCGAGAAGGTAGAGAATGATCGGTATCCATAGCATCTCAAGGCGAAGCAAGAATGAGATATCTCGCCCATATCCAAACGGTGTTGGAATGTAGATCCATGCCAAAAATGCGAAGTAGGCCAAAGTTACGAGTACTCTCACTTCTTTCCTGGCATTCAATGCATACATGTAAGTGAAGACCCACATGAACAAGAATCCTGATAGAAACATTGCCCACATGTCTGTGCTGCCATGATCGAGGGTGTTGAAGACTGCAACAACTAGAGCATGCACGGCCACAAATCCTTCTACCGTGATGACCCACCTCTTGTCGATATGAACTGATGTGTATGCCACCGTCATCTGTGTAAAGAGTAGAAACATGTAGAAGAAGCCGGTGAGTAGTTGTGGGTCGTAGAACATTGGATGGAACCAGAATGTATACACCAATGCCCATGCAATCGGATACATGTGAATGCGTCTTACCAGTCCTGATACTCGAGCAGTGAAGGGTTTTCCAGCTCTCCTACCCAGAAACAACCCTCTTCTAGGATTCTCGATAACAAGAATGAGAACGAGCATTACTATAACTGAGCCCTGGCTTGTCCATATCGGTACATCCTGCGCAAGGCCATCAAACCAAATCTGGGTTTGGACTAGATGCAATGAAACGAAGAAGACATTGATCAGTATCATTGCCCAGTTATACTTGGTCAATGATGTAGTTGGCTTTGTCTTCTGCGCTATGAGATTCTTCTGAGCCCAGTAGATGGTGCCCCAGACAACGAACTGGTGGGCCAAATAGAAAGACCATACAATGAACTGAGCAATCAATTCAGGTGTAGGAAGCTGCCAGTAATACCACGCGGGTCCCTGGTCGGGTCCTAGTACGAAGCGGTCTAGCAAGGGACCTACTAACCAGATCAGGAAAGTGAATCCGAACGCGAATATCAGCCCGGCTGCCCAAAGAATGTACGCTGCTCTGGATTCCTCCCGGTCTGTCGCAGATTCAGAACCGATTGACTGATTCTCAGCAGGCATGACCTTGCCACCTCTTCCCTCTGAGCAGGTGCGTTTCATCGCACGGATAAATATCCTTTTCGAAGAATCAAATCATGAAAGAAAGGCGGAGGAGAGAAGATATCTTCTCTACTCCAGAAGAGAACTATCTTGTTGAGTATCGTTGAAAGAGCACAATTCCAACCATTAGAATCGCTATTCCAATGACCAAAACAATTCCCAGATTGCTCCAGATAGAGGGTGTAGTAATCGGAGCGCCACGAAGGAACAAGGTCGTGATCGACTCAGTCACGTAATTGCTCGGCATGAACTGGGCGAGAGCCTCTGTCACTCCTCCAAGTGGCATGAAGGTTCCGAAGAACATCTGTGGCATTATGAAGATGAATGACAGCCCAGATGCTATCTCAGCTGACTTGGAGATCGTTGCCGCGATTAGTCCAAAGCCTACGTTCACAAGAGAGAACGCCAGCAACATGACAAATGCAAATCCCATTCCAGCAGCATCAGTGGCAGGTCGGTACCCGATAGCGAATGATGAAGCAAACACAAGAAGTACTTGGATTAGTGCTATGATCATGTACGAGATTACCTGACTCAGTATGAACTCCTGGGACTTGAGCGGAGTCGTACCCAGTCTCCTTAAGAGTCCGCCATCACGCTCCTCAGTCAATGACTGGGCAACAATCATTATCATGAAGATGCTGGCGAAAGCGAAGATCCCAGGGGCCATGAAATCCCACTGAGAGAAAGTACTTGCTTCTACCAATGAGGGAATCCCGATATCAACCGGCAAGTCCAGGGTGGTCGCTTCGTTTCCGAACATTGTCCTTAGGACAACCTGCTGGATAAGCGGTGGTACTGCGCTGCTTGCTATCATCGATCCGCTGTCAACATAGAGTTCCACAGTAGTATTTGTCCACGAGCTTCCGTCAAGCGGAGAGTTCCAGTAGGATGTGCAGCTGTCGCCGAAGCCCTCGGGGACCACAATGAAGGCGTCTAGATTGCCTTGAAGTAGCTCTGATTGACCTGT
>JBHLRV010000048.1:6428-8414 GCA_048882205.1 Candidatus Thorarchaeota archaeon
GTCCATTAGTTCCTTGGGAGTGCCCAACGCTATCAGCTTGCCCTCGTCGATGATTCCAACCCTGTCGCAGAGCGCTTCAGCCTCCTCCATGTAATGAGTTGTAAGGATGATTGCTTTGCCGTTGCTCTTCAACTCCCTGATGAATTCCCAGACAGCACGTCTAGAAACAGGGTCCATTGCCACGGTAGGCTCGTCAAGGAGGGCAACCATTGGGTCGCTGATGAGGGCCATCACCGTGCTGACGCGGCGAATCATTCCTCCACTGTATTGCCCTGAGCGACGATCGGCATCTTCTTCCATCCCAATCTTCTTGAGCATGGTGTCGACTCGACTCTTGAGCTGGTCCTTGGGAATCTCATGCAGGTCACCGAAGAGCTCGATGTTCTCTCTGCCAGTGAGATGTCCGTAAAACGCTGGTTCCTGGGGACATACTCCGATTATCTTTCGAACTTCATCAGCGTCGAAGACAACATCGTAGTCGGCAATAGCCGCAACCCCATCAGTGGGTTCGAGCAATGTGCTCAGGACATTGATCACAGTGGTCTTACCTGCACCGTTGGGTCCAAGCAAACCAAACAGCTCTCCCCAACCAATCTTGAGGCTCAGTCCGTCCACAGCAGTGACCTCCTCAAACCTCTTGGTCAGGTTCTCTATCTTTATCGCATGTTCAGACATTGTTGATGACATGTGTATGACAATGCATAGAATGCATATAATAAGTGGAATCTTTTTGTCCCGCAAATCAGTTTGTGCGGCAAACTTCTTCTTTCAGAAGTACTGCATATCTCATGCACAGAAGATTTATCGCATGCTGCAAAACTGCTGTTCTAGGTGCCACAATGACAGCCGACGAGATAATCGCACAGCTCCGTGAACTTGGTACCCGGTTTGAGGACCCCAAGATCCAGAGACGTTTCAAGAATTTCAACAAGACTCTCCAGTTTGTCTTTCCTGATATTGATACTCAAGTATACATTCGCATCGGAGATGCTGAACTGCTAGAAGTAACTGAGGGAAATGAGGAGGCGGAGATGACTGTGACAATGGACTCAACAATCTTCTTCAAAATCATGGACAAGAGTGAGAGTCCAATGGCGGCGTATCAGGCTGGAAAGCTCAAGACAAAAGGTGAAGTGCCAGACCTATTAAAGCTGCAGAAGCTGATGCTATAGAACAAGAAACGCGCTTGTAGTTGAAACCGCGGAGACCTCTACATGAAAGTGCTCATCACTGCCCCGTTCTCAGAATCCGGACTGAAGAGTCTTCAAGAGGCAGGGCTTGAAGTAGACCACCGGAGCTGGCTGGAAACCGGGAAGCTCTATCTTGGTGATAGAATCACTGGTCTGATCAAAGAGGGCGGTTATGAGATTGTGGTCGTAGAGGGTGATGAGATTAAGGATGAGGTAATTGAGGAAACCGATCTCAAACTAATCGCGTCGGTCAGGAACGATCCCAACAACATCTCAGTTCCTGCTGCGACTGTAAGAGGAATTCCCGTCATAGCAGCCCCCGGTAGAAACACTATAGCAGTAGCAGAGTTGACAATTGCTCTGATGTTGGCTCAGGCCCGAAAGATCACTGTAGCTGACCGACTTCTCAAGAATGAGTTTATGGTAGACGACTTCTCAGACTTCGGAACGATGTACAAAGCAACAGCTGGCTTTGAGCTACAGGGCAAGAAAGTGGGAATAATCGGTCTTGGCCAGATTGGTTTCGAGGTGGCGAAGCGTCTTCAGACATTCGGAGTGAAGCTCCTTGTTAGTGACCCGTACGTTTCCTCAGTTAGGCTAGAAGAGGTTGATGCTCAACCCGTTGAGCTTGAGCAGCTTCTTCGCGAATCTGATATTGTCACAGTTCATTGTCCACAGACTGAAGAAACAATGGGGATGATAGGCGCAGACCAGTTTGCAATGATGAAAAAGAGTGCAGTCTTCATCAATACGGCGCGTGCTTCTCTTAGAGCATTCTCATCGGTGATGGAAGCAC
>JBHLRV010000049.1:0-8293 GCA_048882205.1 Candidatus Thorarchaeota archaeon
TGGGACTGTCAATTTAAACATCTCGGTTTCCACCCTAGACAAAGAACTCGAACTCGTTTTCGTACTTGACGTCATCAATGGCTATTCTTCTGAGCAGTCTTCCGCGCTTCTTGGCCAACCTCCTCTTCTCAGAGAATGAGAGGGTAGAGTCATCTGGCGGCACGATATCCTCAATGACGATGCTGTTCCGGATAACGATATTCTTCGTCTTCAGACCGACATTGTCTTTGAAGTCGGGGAGGATCTCTTCTATTGTGTTCTCAAAGACGTCTGTAGTGTTGGCTAGCGCGCCCTTCGTGAAGGTTGGATCTTTTTCCTTGCCCTCTTCCTCGTCACCTGAAGGCCCACCCTTCGGGAATGAGGTCTTAGTTGTGACCTTCCAGGGCTTCGTTCCGTCCCTCGGGCTAATCGAGAGAAGAAAGAAGGTTGTGGGGTCGTCGGAGTCTACAACGGCCTTGATGTCGGCGAGGGGTGCAGATTCATCAACCTTCGCATTGAAGATGCTTGCAGTCTTTCCCTTGGATTTCTTCCATGTGAGTGGAAACATAAGGGAACGGAAGTCTTCTGTGCGATCGTTGTAAGTTCTGATTATACCCTTGACTTTGTGAATCCCATCAGGTGCGCTCATCAGATAGGCACGGAGGAATATCTTCTCATAGTCCAAGTCTGCCTTGAAGCTGATTGTGTTTTTGCTGAGCTTGATTCTTGCCCGGGGGCGGGGGTGGGTTCCAATTCCATATTTCACAAGCTTTGCATGAGAGAACTCATCTGCACTACCGTTGATAATCTTCGCCAGCCAGTTCATCCTCAGTCACTTCTCCGTGCTGGGCCGCTCTTTTGATTTAAACCTGCCGTGACTCCCACAGTCGTATGGCTCCTCAGTAATGACTCCTCAATCAATGGTACACAACCTGTTAGCTTATAACGGCGACATAGTGAGCCAAGCACCGTCTGATGGTGAATTGAAAGATGGGATTGCGGGCTTCTGAGCATAAGTTCACATTGATTGCACTCTATCTTGTTACGCTGATAATGCGCGCTTCATTCTACGTGACGATCGCAGTAATTCAGAGTCACTCCTATCTAGGCGGCTTGACTGAATGGGAGGTGGCAGCGGTCCTCATTGTCTACCCGGTGACGGAGCTTGCCACAGTTTCTTTCTTCGGGTCATATAGCGACAAGATTGGAAGGAAGCCGATTCTCATCGCCAGTCTCTTCATCACAGCTGCAGCTGCTTTCCTGTTCTCAGTTGCCCCCACAGCCGCTTTCCTGCTCCCCTTTGCCGCATTATTCGGACTAGGTGCCGCCTCCAAGGTTACAACTACCCTCTCAATGATAGCTGATGCCTCGGGCGAGGGTAACCGTGCCCGGCTAATGGGATACTATGATCTTTCAACTCTGATTGGCTTGGCTGGCGGGTATGGTCTGGGAATTCTCATGCTACAGTATGGCTATGAGGCAACACTGATTCTGATGTTTGCTGCTTCAGCTTGTGCAGCTAGCGGAGTCATCGGATATATAACAATCAAGGAAACGCGAGAGCGTATCCAGATTGAGGTCAAGATGACCGAGCTCATCCGGAGAGTGGCCGCAGACAAGCGCATTCAACTAATGGTGCCTGTATATGTCCCAATCATCTCATTGTATGGTCTACTAATCGCAAACGTCGAGAGAATCATTGAAGACCACTTCTCGATTAGCAACACCGATATGCTGATTCTTTTCGGGATGCTTGGAGGAGCACTCATCCTTGGAATCATAGTTATGGGTCATCTATCCGACTACGTGATGAAACGTCGACCATTCATAGTACTCGGGTTGGTTGGATTTGGTGCACTCGCTTATGTCCTGGTGGCCAATGCAGGGTCAGGCGGAATCGAGGGTCTGTGGGGCATCTGGCCACTGCTTCCCATTCTTGGTTTCATCTCAGGGTCCTTCCCTCCAGCCGCAATGGCATATCTTACAGACGTTTCAGAGGAGGAATCCAGGGGAAGCACAATGGGGGTTTACAGCATCTTCTTCGGCTCAGGAATGATAGTCGGTCCGGCGACAGGTGCCTATGCCTATTCCACGTATGGGCTTCCGGGTCTAGCGGTCCTTGTGGCAATCCTGATTGGAATCGCCTGTATTGGCACCTATTTCATGCCTGAAGCACACGGTGTTGCGGAGTCCGAGCCAAATAACCAACGATTGAGCAAGAGTTAATAGAAGCCGGACTCATCTCGGGCTTAGCAACTCCGATTGGGGAGGTTCATCATGGTTAGAATCACAACCATTAGCAATATACTGTCAGGAATTGGAATTGCCATCCTCGGGTTCTCGGCTGTTTTGAAGTATCTTCTGGATCCACTGGACCCCGGCACACTATTTCCATTCTACGCATGGATTGGTGGTGCTGCAATCCTGGCTATTGTCATAGCGATGAGTGTAGTAAACACATTCACTGAGATGACAGGGTTCGTGCACCCGGAGGACAAACTGGTCAGTAACATGTTCGTCTTCCTCATGGCAATCGCAACGATTCTCATCTTTGGTCTTCTTGATGAGGGTGCGCTCTATCAACGCAATCTCTTTGACATGGGGGCAATGATAGTAATCGCATACATCTTCTTGTTCATATTCGTCTTCTTTAGTGGTCAGATCACTGAGGCGGGTGAGATGGGCCAGGTCAAGGAGATGACTGCGCGATTCATGCTAGTTTCTCTGGTTCTTGGAGCGATCATGGCTGCTGTAAAGGTCGGACTTGACATCATCTGGGAGGCGACCCAGTCCTACACAGTGGCTGCGGGAGCTCTGGGCCTATTTGCACTTGTTCTTGTAGTACTAATCGTAGTCTTCCTTGGACGAAAGTACGAACCAGTGGGCGAGTAGCGCCAACAAATGGGGTGGATTTAATCTCCATCCCTTTCTGGCTTTTTTCTCTACTTATGCAACCTCACAATACGTAGCATAGGCCCTCTCAGCAAATGAAATAAGTGTCCACAGGAAAACTCGTTCAGGCGCTCGAGTCAATCCGAGATATACGTTGGTGTTACGCATGGCAGATGGCAAACTATGGTTAGGGAGCTACGTAGACGAAAAGGGCAAGAAGACTGACAAGAAATTCGAGATAGGCGTCGACCTACTTCGTAGGCACGGGGGAATCTTCGGCTCCACAGGATCTGGTAAGACTGTGTTAAGCAAGGTGATACTTGAAGAGGCCGCCATGGAAGGAATACCTGTACTCGCGCTTGACCCTCAAGGGGACATTGCATCACTGATGCTTCCGGGGGACCCAAATCAGTTGAGAGAGAAGGGAGTTCCACCGGATCTGCTCAAGGAATACATGGACAAAGTGATAGTTCGTGTGTACACACCAGCTAGCAGCAAAGGACTCACGGTTTCCATAAACCCACTCAAGCTACCCGATCCGAAGGCGGACCCAGACGATATCATCCGCCTAATGGACAATTGCGCAAGGACACTTACAAAGGTGCTCACGAAAGTTGGGGGCTTGAGTAGATCGTGGGAAGGAAAGTCATTTGCCGTCCTATACGAACTCCTCCGTACAATCTGGGAGGGTGGAAAGGACGTGGGAGACCTCAAGGACCTTGCCAACCTGCTTACTGCACCTGCAGAGGAAATCGGAATCGATCTTGAGCCATATATGAAGTACACCGAGAGGCAGACGCTTGCAACCAGAATCAGGACTTTGACAGTCGGCTCCTCACAACTTCTTTTTAGAGAGGAAGGCCAGATTGACTTTGATTATCTTACGAAACCGGTGGCAGGAAAGACCCCGATCAATGTCCTCTTCTTGAAGACACTGAGAAGTGAGGAGGAGAAACACTTCTTCATCTCCATTGTACTGAACCAGCTCTATTCATGGATGCTTAGACAGGGATTCACTGACAAGCCTAGAATGATCCTATTCCAGGATGAGGCTGCTCCGTTCATTCCGGCAGGAATGAGAGCTCCTGGCCCCAAGGAAACATTCCTTCTTCTTTTCAGGCAGGCCAGGAAGTACGGTGTTGAGTGCTTGATAGCTACGCAGAGCCCGAAGGACATAGACTACAAGGCATTCGAGCAGTTCAACTCCATAGCGACTGGCAGGATAAGTAGCGAACAGTCACTGAAGGTGCTTGAGAGGATTCTTGAACCGATAGCAGGAGAAAGCGAGTCTGAAGAAATCATCAAGGCTCTTCCGGGCCAGCAGACTGCATCTTTCATATTCTCTTCAGCCGACTACAAACCAAAGGTCAACAGCATTGCAGTCAGATGGCTACTCACCAAGCACATAACACTAACCGAGAAAGATGTTCAGAAACACATGAGTGTTCTCAGACAGGAACAGGAAAAGATACTGAAGAAGCTTGAAGAAGAGCGCCTTGCAGAAGAGGAGAAACAGAGAAAGGAACGTGAGAAGATAGCTGCCGAGAAGAAAGCAGAGAGGGAAAGAAAGCGCAAGGAAGCCGAGAAGGCCGAGGCAGAGGCTGAGAGGCTCAAGAAGGAAGAAGAGGAACGCAAACGCCTGGAGGCCGAACTAGCGGCGAAGAAAGCCAAGTTCAAGAATGCAAAAGAAACCGAAAAGGTATTCGACACAAGAGGTCAGGCAGGCAAGGTATCCTACGATGATTTGATGAATGGATTCATAGCAAAGATCGAGGCCGTGGCTAAGACAAGTTTTGGACTGCCATTTCTCAAAGAACTCGTGAAGAGAGGTGAACTCAACTACGAGAAGGCTCTCACCTACTACCTCAAAGAAACGAAAGCAGCCCTGAAGCAAGGCCTGGCAAAGAAGACCAAGAAAGAGGAGAAGAAGAAGAAGGTCGACTACATCCTCTACGACTTCGAATATGTTCTAGAGAATGTCCTCAAGAGCATGGGACTAAGACAACCAGAGTTCGTTGATGAGGCCCGATTGAAGAAGAGATTCGAGCAGCTAGTCAAGCGAGCATCAAGGAATAACATCCTTGAACGAATCATACTTGGCGAGCCGTTCCTTGAGTTTTAGACGGCACGGATGAAATGGCACCTGCTGGATTACTCCACAAACCAGTTATATATACGGGGAGTGAGAACTCCCAATACCCAATCTAGTCGATAGCGGGGGTAACGTGAAATTAGCGGCTCGTCGTATGTATACAAGATAATAGTCGTAGGTGATGCTGAAGTAGGAAAGACCAGCACTGTCAACAGATGGGCCCATGGATGGTTCAGACACGACTACAAGCTCACGGTTGGAGTCCAACACTATAGCCGCACTATCGAGCTTGGTGAAGGTAAAGACAAGACAAATATTAAATTAATCATTTGGGATATGGCGGGCCAGGACGTGTTCAAGGAGCTGAGAGCTTCATTCTACGATGGTGCCACAGGGACTGTTCTAATGTTTGACATCACGAGAAAGAGTACGTTCAACCATATGCAACGTTGGATTGAAGAAGCGTGGGAGAATATCGGCGAACGGGTTCCAGTCGTGGTCGTGGCCAACAAAGCAGACTTGAAGCCTCATCGTGTGCCAAAGAAAGATATTGCCAAGTACGCCAAGAGTCTGAAAGCGCCATACTTGGTGACAAGCGCACTTACCGGCTCCAATGTCACGGATCTCTTCGAACTCGTTGCGAAGATTGTGCATCAGGAAACACAGAGAATAGTCCCAAAGGGTCACGACTGGTCAAAACGACCACGAAAAAGAACTACAAAGAAGAAGCCATCAGTTAAGAAGACCTCCAAGAAGAGGCCTATAGCAAAGTGATAACCTCGTCAAGGCTAAAGACAGAAACGTCTGGCTTCCTATCTAATCCCATAGAGTCAAACTCTGTGACCCCGCGTTGATCGCGATTCACCAAAATCGTGGTCATACCTGCTGCATTGCCCCCTGCTATGTCTGAGTCAGGGTTGTCGCCCACCATGACAGCATCGTCAACCTTAAACCCTAAAACCTCCGTGGTTTCAACGAAGATCTCTGGCATGGGCTTCCCTACAAGGACTGCCTCGACGCCTGTGGCATGCTCAATTGCAGCCGCTATTGATCTCTCACCAATGAAGACATCTTCCATCCCTAGATACTCTCCCCCATACTCCAGACTTCCACTGATGCAGATCAGCCTTGCACCGTCCCGGACCATCTTAGTGGCAAAGTTCAGTTCCTGAAATGTGAAACCACGATCAGCTGCAACCGCAACATACTCTACCGGAGGATTATTGGTCACATTGAGACCCCGGGCAATGAAGTCTTCTGTGGCACCGCCCTCGCTCATTACGAAGCATCTTGCTCCTGGGGACCTGTTAAACACATACGCAGCGGCTGCTGCCCCAGCGCTGAAAGTCCTGTCAAGGGCGACACCAAACCCGACCCTGCTCAGGACTTCGTGTATCTGTCGAGATGATAGTCTTCCAACATTAGTAAGAATTGCATTGGTCCTTCCTGACGACTCAAGATGATTCCATAGATTCATTGCGTCAGAGAAGACCTCAGGATGCTCAATGTCCTTGACCAGAGTGTTGTCAACGTCGAAGAGCCAGAGCCGCTTCTGATCCAGGTTCATATCTTCCACATCTGCGCCATTGAGATTTCATGCAAAAGAATCTGTCTGGAAGAGTACTGTAGACTATTCTTTCTCTTTGAGAGGTATCACACATATGAACTTGAAAGCCTCGCTTCCCTCCGTGTTGTCATACCCGTGGCTAAAGTCTGGAGGGATATACACGACATCATCCTTCTTGGCGACGTCAGCCTCACAGTCGCCCAACAGCTTCGCTTCTCCCTCCAATACGAATACCTGGTGTTCTTCTGTGTGCGAGTGTGCTGGTACAATGCCACCGGGCTGCATCTCAAAATAGCGCATTGCATAGGTCGTGGCTCCGGTCCTGCGTCCAATCAGCCATCGAACGGTGGTGTTCTTTGCTCCGGGCAATGAAACTTTGGATTCTTCTCGCTCTTTGAAGTTGATTACATACATCGATGACCACACCTCAATCTTAGGGCGCCTCTATTTCATGCTGGCAAAAGGTGGCGATATAATAGTATTAGGTTATAGGCCTACATGTTCTACAGTTTTGACTCGAGGTACAACAACCACAGAAAGGTTAATCTGACTTGCTCGGCACTCTCCAGCAGAACCACCCGAACGCCGCTTGTCAATATCTGTAGAAGGGATGAGCATGAGCGACGAAGACACATACGTTCGAGCAAAACTGACTGAAATCAATGGTGCCATCGAACGATTGACTCAGATGCTAAACAGAATGATAGACGTTCTGTCCAAGATTACCGAGGTACAGGATTCAAACTCGGAGATTGCCTTGACTGTTGCTGCCAACAGCGAAAAGCTTGACGAACTTATGACCCGATTGGAGAGGATCTCTGTGTCTGCACCGGTAGCCACGGCAACCGAATCGTCAAGCATTGCCCAAAAGGGCGCGGTTTCCGGTCTCCAGGCTGTACTCGACACATTGGAATCTCAGATTAAGGAAGGAGTCATCGCCAGCGACCTATCAAGCAAGATACATCAAGCTGCCAGCGCGGTGGATCAGAAAGGCGGAGCCGGTCAATTGGTTGTAAAGATGCAGCGATGGGTGCGCATTCTGAAGACCTATGGTAGAGTTGACCCAATCAGTCCAGGAGACATTCAGAAGCTTCGAAGTGACATAAGGAACTGGCAGAAGGAAGTCGCAGAAGCCAGGTAACTCATTACTCGGGCCTCAATCCGTGGCCGACGTCTTCAAGCTCACAGTTCATACCCCTTATAAAGGGACAATGTTTGGTGAATATTTAATAGGAGTTCCTTTGAGCTTCGAATATCCCTTCTGCCGGGAGTTAAAGGGGTGCACCATAATGTTACCAGATGACTGGGAGATTAGTGTTCGAGAAAGCATCGAACGATTTCCTCAACCGCATAGGGATAAGATCATGGAAGCCTGGTATGAATGGCTTCAGTCGAATCCCGAGCCTCCCTACCACGAGAGCTGGTCAGACTATTCAGCTCGCCTAGATGATCAGGAGGCACTCTACACAGAAACCCGTGTATACTTGAAGCGTGTGACAAATGATCTTCGTGATCTTGAGATTCCTCAAGCAACATGGCAGAAGATAGCCAAAGCTCTAGCCGCAGTTGCGAGTGTCTTCCTTGTGATTTTCTTGGCCCTCTCAAGACTGGCAAGAGCGGCTGAGTGACATCGACACTGTGACTCGTCTTTTCTGAGAGGCCCACTTATATTGAGCCTAGACTGTAGTTTACAATAGCGATGGATTCGGCAGAGATCGAGTTGCCTAGCACCATGCAGGAGAGGATCATTGAGGCCGCGGAAG
>JBHLRV010000050.1:0-8257 GCA_048882205.1 Candidatus Thorarchaeota archaeon
GATACTAGTCGTGGGTTCTGTTTCAATTGTGGGCGTCACCATTGTACTACTTGGATTGAGGAGAATAAGGAAGTAGATTGAGAACAACTTTGAAGGAGGTGTCGGTCCTGGAGTTTGTCATTGGTTACGACTTGGAGGAATTCGAGGAATACTACAGGGGGCTCACCGACCTCCACACCTACTACAAGACTCGCAGACAGAGGGAGCCCGGCTTCAACGGCCTTGGCGACGACGAACGGGGCCACATCGAGAGTGACCCCTCCCATCTGATTGTCTGGAAGGACCAGGACCAAATCATGGGCCATGCAGTTTGGCATGAAACGAGCACAGACGAGATGACAAAGGGCGACCCGCGGTCCGACGACGACAGAGAAACCCTCCAGAGGCTCCGTGGAGGAAGAAGAAACAATCTCGCCGAGCTCCATGAGGTCTGGTTACAAGCGGAGCACCGAAGAAGGGGGAATGGAAAGCGCTTCTTCTCGTTCTTCGAGCAGTTCGTTCGTGAGAGAGATCTTGACGGAATTGTGTACTACAGTGAAGATCCTGCGGCCATTGCCCTTTGCCGGCAGCGAGGCTACGGGGAGGGATACCTTGAGAGGGAGGGATGGTATGTCTTCGTCGCTCTGTTTGGCACATGAAAATGGCTATGTTTCCATCACTCCTCGTCATCGAACTTACTGAACAGAACTAATCTGACTCACGACGCTTTTGCCACTCCTGCCAGAGGGCTACGGTTCCCCCTGCGGTACCAAGCACATATAGTCCAAACATAAACCAGTCTTGATACCTCATTTGATACTCCTCTACAAAGATGAACCACAACACTCCAATCACCAAGGGTCCGAAGAGCAGTAGCATCAGAATAGGCGCAATCCATGTCCGAGGCTCTCTTCTGAATCCGATGCGAATTTTCTTCTCTTCGGCCTCCGACTCATCGTTCAACACCTGACCACCCCGTTCTACGGGAACATCCTCGTCTATAAGCCTTGCACGTGATTATGCTCATGATGAGGTAATCAAGCAGTAATTCTATCTCTCGGCCTGAACTCTCTTGACTTCCTCGATTATCGCTGGCACGACCTCGAACAGATCACCTACAATCCCAAAGTCTGCTAGCTCAAAGATTGGGGCATCAGGGTCCTTGTTCACAGCAACAATGATGTCGGAGCTTGACATTCCAGCCAAATGCTGAATCGCTCCAGAGATTCCCAGTGCAAAGTATAGCTTCGGCGAAATTGTCCTGCCGGACTGGCCAACCTGTTGAGACGGCGGAAGCCAGCCCAGGTCCACTATAGGGCGGGAGCCTCCAACTGCTGCGTCGAGCAAGTCAGCGAGCTGTCTAGGTAGATCAAGATTGGAGGGGTCCTTGATACCACGTCCGCTACAGACAACAACATCAGCCTCTTCAACTGACTTCATGCCCTCAACGACCTCTTTCACGCTGTCAGTGACTCGCGTCCTCACCTGGTTCGCGCCAATCTTCATCTCAATCTTCTCAATCTCACCACTACGAGAGTTGTCGCGTTCACAAGGCTTGAACACATTAGGTCTAACAGTGGCCATCTGGGGTCTCGTGTATGGACATAGAATCTCGGCCATGATGTTTCCGCCAAACGCAGGACGTGTCTGTACGAGCTGACGTTCATCATCAATGTCAAGTCCAGTGCAGTCTGCAGTCAGACCTAGGGCCATCCTTGCTGCAACACGCGGTGCCAAGTCGCGGCCATTGCTAGTTGCACCATACAGAACTATGGCGGGCTTTCTCGGAGCAATGAGCGTGGTCAGAGCAATTGTGAATGCATCAGTTGTGTAATGCCCGAATATCTTGTCGTCAACGAGAAGAACCTTGTCAGCACCCTGATGGATCAGCGATTCAGCCAGACTCTCGACTTCATGACCGATCAGGACTGCAACTACATCCTCGCCTAGCTTGTCGGCAAGCTCGCGTCCCTTTGTCACAAGCTCATAGGCAACACTACGCAGACGGCCCTCATTCGTTTCACAGAACACCCACACGTCCTTGTACTCTGCAATCTTGACCTTGTCAACAGCCTTACGCTCAATCACGATGGCATCAACCGGGCACACCTCTTCGCAGGAGCCACAGAGCACGCATAGGTCAAGATCGAACTTTACTTTATCACCATCCTCTTCGATTGCTCCGAAGTTACAGACCTTTGGACACAGCATACAGCCTGTGCACGTATCTCTATCGAATATCAGACCCATCTCTAGATCGCCCCCTTCTTTGCCAAGAACTCGACAAGCTGCTTGGCTGCAGTCTTAGCGTCTACATCTTCAAGTTTCGTTCCGCCAGCACGCTTCACAGGCGGGAACACCTTCCGAACAGTGGTGGGCGACCCTTTCAGGCCAATCTCGTCCTCAGGGGCCCCAAGAGTTGCTGCATCAACAACCTCCATGGGTTTCTGCTTGGCCTTCATTATTCCCATTATGTTGGGCAGTCTGGGTTCATTGAGCCCCTTCGTGGCTGTGAGTAGAACAGGCATTCTGGCCCTCACAATATCATAGCCCTCATCGGTTTCCCTGTGTGCTATGACATGCTTCCCTCCCTCAGCTATCTCTAGATGACGCACATAGCATATCTGTGGAAGACTAAGCAACTCGGCTAGCTCAGGACCCACTTGCGCTGTGTCTCCGTCGATGGCTTGCTTCCCACAGATGACCAAGTCAAACTCCATCTTCTTGATCTGCTGGGCAAGAGTAAAGGCTGTGGCCCATGTGTCAGCCCCTGCGAAAGCACGGTCTGTCATGTGGACTGCATTGTCCGCCCCCATTGCCAGCGCCTTCCACAGAGCTTCTTTGGCCTGTGGTGGACCCATGGTGATGATGGTGACTTCGCCGCCATACTCTTCCTTGAGCTTTATGGCCTCCTCCACTGCAAATTCATCGAACGGGTTCAGGATGCTTGGCACGCCATTACGAATCAACGTCCCTGTTTCCTCATTGACCTTTACTTCAGCCACTTCCGGCACTTGCTTCACTGGTACTATGATTTTCATTTGCGTGACACTCCGGATTTCAGTCACGTGATAGGTCCGCACGGGACATAGCCACATTATAAGCAGTATGTAGACGGAAGAAGAGGCAGCCGCGACCGATTGACCTTTGAGTTCTGGTAACAAATACGGATTGCAGACAGTCTGCTCTTCAGACTGATGGAGTCTGAACCCAATGGGATTTACTCTACACACCAAGTTGACCTTAACCAATGGTGTCAAGATTCCAGTGCTTGGGCTGGGAACCTATCTATCGCCTGAGGGAGAAGAAACAAAGAGAGCTATTCTTGAGGCTCTGGCAGTTGGATACCGTCACTTTGATACAGCTGCCTTATACAGAAACGAGAGAACCATTGGAGCAGCCATAAAAGAAAGTGGAGTTGACAGAGAGGAGGTCTTCATAACAACAAAACTCTGGAACGACGATCACGGATACGACTCGGCCTTTGCCGCTTTTGATGCGAGTCTTGGCCGACTTGGGCTTGACTATGTCGATCTCTATCTGATTCATTTCCCTGTGCAAGAATTGCGCCTAGAGTCATGGAGAGCCCTTGAGAACCTACTTGACAAAGGAAAATGCAGAGCAATTGGTGTTAGCAACTACATGCAATGGCACCTTGAGGAATTGCTGGACAATAGCACCGAAACTCCAGCCATCAACCAAGTGGAGTTTCATCCATTCCTCTATCAAAAGGAACTCTTGGACTTCTGTCACTCAAGAAACATTCAGCTCGAAGCATACAGTCCCTTGACAAAAGGGCGGAGATTGAGTGATCAGAGGCTAATTGCGATGGGAGAGAAGTACCAGAAGACTGTGGCACAGATACTGATCCGTTGGTCACTGCAGCACGACCTAGTCGTGATTCCAAAATCGAGCAATCCCGAAAGAATCCGAGAGAATGCAGAAGTATTCGACTTCTCAATCTCCAAGGAGGATATGGAGAGTCTGAATGGACTCCACGAGAACTTCCGTTCCAGCTGGGATCCAAGTAAAACACCATAGACAATGGACTGAACCAGCATTTCCTCTATCACATCCCTTATTACTGAGACGATTAGCTATTATATTGAGCAGTGTTCTGAAATGGCACTGAATGTCGTTCATTCAGACCTCGAGCACTATGACTCCAATGACACGAAAACGACTAGACAGTCTGTCGCTGTGCGGCATGCTTAGGACTGATATCCCAATGACATCCTCCGGGCAACAGAACTCGGAGCACTGTTCAACCTTGTTTTTTGTCAACTCCGCTCTATAACAATTCTCGTGCCTGCGCAATCCTTTTATGATACGTGCTGCGGTAAACGTCTTAGTTCCATTAAACGCCAATTGAGGTAGTTGTCGATGGGCAGAGAAAAGATACTCGGTGCACTGATATTCATCTTCGCATTCTTGGTGCTCATATACTACACGTGGGCACTGGTTCTACTCCAGAATGGACTCACTGGACCTGGATTGCAGCAGTGGGTCATTGATACGTTCGGACCCGGAACCCTTCTACACGACATCCTTAACCCCGATCCAATGTTCCTCTTGATTCTACCAGTCTGGGCTGCCGCTGTCCTAATTATGGTCATAGCTATGTGGATTGGCTGGACCATGCTGACCACTCCGGCCCCAGAGCCCCTAGAGGACTTTGACTTCGACGAGGAAGAGGTTGCTGAGGCGAAGCCAGAAGAGTAAAGCACGATTGTTTGGTCGGAGTCCTGGAATGGGTCTTCGGGCCCTTTCGAGTTCATTTTGGGCCAAACGGGTATGGTGGTTCAATACTGATTGTCTTAACATCCTAGACTATAGTAATTGCTTGGAGTGACTCGATTTGTGTCACTCCATTGCGTAATAGCGGATCCGACGAATCTACTGTGAGATTCCCTCTTCCAATACCTCATACGGTATCTCATCATCAGTCATCGTGAAAGCGCTGTTCAAGAAGAAAAGACAGACTCCTAGCATGATCAAGATGACGACGAAGTTTGCCATGAATCCCGGTCCTGTCCACTCGTTTATCGCGACAATGGGGCCGTACCGTCGCTGCCACTCCCTTAGTCCGGTCATATCGCTCACGATATCGATAGCAACGGGCATCGCTGCTATTATGAGAAGCGAGATTGAGGTAAAGACTGCCCTCTTCACGTAGGTATGACGCCACCAGGGCTTCCCCCTGCTGTAGGCTTTTCGTTCTGCCTCGTACCAGATAACCCCAACATAGAACGTCAGAACCAAGTTGACAGCATAGAACCAGAAGTGAAAAAGGACATTAGAACCAAATCCTACATTCGCCCAGTTGGGATTCAAGAAGTACCAAATCGAGTAGTAGAATATCTGAAAGAGAAGAATGTGATAGCTTGCCCGGCCGACCCTCTGTATCAGATTCTGCAGCCTTGTTTGAGGTTGTAGGGGTAGATACTTCATCGCTAGGAGAAACAGAAGGGCGGAGAACGGGTAGACCAAGAAAGTGTAGTCGCCCCAAATGAGTCTGTACCTATAGATACCGTCAATGATCTCGGCGCGGAAACCTAGGAATTGATATGCAGCCATGTAGATGACGCTCAGAGGCACGGCCACCCACAGCAGTCCATTTCGTTTTGTCTTGATCTCGGGACTGTCTGAGAACCACAGTCCCAGACCAACAGCAGGCAAGAGAAACAGCACATTGGTTCTGATGACAGTGCTCAGGAACGCAGCCTCATAGCTTGTGTATTGCCAATAGCCATCTACAAGAACGAGGGGAATATTGTAGAACATGAAAAGCTGTAGAAGAATCTCGCTCATGAAACAAAGGAAAACTGTCAGCTTTGGATATGATATGTAGCCTCTGTAGACCAACGGAAGTATGACAATCGAGCTGAAAAGCACTGGAATGAACCAATTCCCAGGACCCCAGAATGGCAGCCACCCTATCAGTGTATACTCATTCCATGTAAATGAGTTGAAGTAGACTCCGAGAATCAACGAGGCCAGATATAGGATAAGAAATGGCAGGACATACCGTTCAATCTTGCTCTTGAAGTACGACCAAGAGTAGAGTTCTCGAAGCGTAGTGGTGCCCTTGTGCTTGAAGGAGAGTCCTATGTTGAAACCCATTATGATCATGAAGAGGGGGATGGCTGTCCGCTCCCAGAAGACTCCTCCGACGAGGCTCTTCAACTCCCAAGTGAGACTGTGATCTAGCACGACCAAGGCAATTGCAAAGGCCTTTAGGGCATCTACCTGCCAGTATTTGAAACGCTTCTCCGTTCCAGTGATCTCAGCAGGAACCTCTTCTACAGCTTGCGACATGAAAAAAAGACCCGAAAAAACTCAGTGAAATACCATTCGAATCAAGCAATTCCGAAAGAAGCCTTGGCGTTTTCCAGCGCAGAGCATCAGATTGATATCCTGTTCAGATTGAGTGCCCTCCGCAGGTTGTGGCCGTTGCAGTCTTCTGACGTCCAGCTCCTCATAGGTGTGCGCCTACTTCTATTCATGCTGCTATTCCTCCTAATCTACCTGAGTACAAAACAGAGCAGCAACATACTCAGGACTGCATGGCAACTTCCCGTGATATATCCCGACGATAGCGAGGACTCTGTGAGGAATATTGGAGAGCGAGAGGCGCTGCTACGGACTCTGGCAAGAAGATGGAACTTGTTAACTGTAATCGACTACTCTCTAGGCACCCTCCTCATCTACGAGGTTCCGATGGGTTTCTACGCTGTGGAACTCGGCATATCTCACTACTTGGGAGTGCACATACCTACCGCGGTTGCAATCTCTTTCCTTGTTGGAGCGTTCTTGGCGGTAGTTGTTATCAGGTTCAGAAGTCCGTTTCGAGTTGGAAGAATAGAGCCGCTGAAGCATCTAGAAAACACTCTGGAGGAACTGGTGAGTGCTGTATACGCAGGAGAAGCGACAATCACCAATGATGCTGAGGACATCTTGCTGATGCTAGTAAGAAAGGAGATCGAGAGATTCATAGTGCATCGTGAGATGGGTGATGCAGAGTGCGGCCGACTCCTCGAATACCTCTCAAAACAAGACGGTGCTGTAGGCCGGGCTGCGTCCAGACTCCTATGGCCGTAGTAGTAAGGTTTCCTGGTCACAGCTTGGCTATTGCTTCTCTTATGAGCGCCTCTCCTTGTTGAGCCAATACGTCTGCCATTTCCTGCGTTTCCGCCTCGGAGAAGCATCGCCAGAGTGGTTCTGTTCCCGAGGGCCTGATCAGAAACCAGCCATCATCGAATATCAACTTGATACCATCAATTGTGACTCTCTTCCGCCCCTCGGAGAGCTTGAGAAGGTCGTTCATGACGGCTTTCGTTTTCTTAGGATCAACAGGCACTTTGATCTTCGTGCTGAAGTAGCGTGGCAGCTCAGAAGCCAGTTCGGAAAGCTTCTTCTTCTCAACCACCATTATCTCCACGACTTGTGCCGCTGTCATTGCACCGTCACGAACCGGTTGATGTGGCGAGTAGAAGACGCCACCGTTCTCCTCTCCCCCCAGTACAGCTCCAATCTCTTCGAGTCGATGTGAAACCTCCACACTCCCCACGACCGTCCAGTCAATCTTCGCTCCAGCCCTTTTGGCAACGTCTTCGATCATCCTCCCACTGCTCACAGGTGTGACCAAGACAGAGCCTTTCTTCATTGAAAGGACATATGATGCCACAATCGCAAATGACTGGTCCCCCCATAGGACTCTTCCGTTCTCATCAACAAATGTGGCTCTATCTGCGTCACCGTCATGGGCGATTCCGATGTCTGCACTCACCGACTGGACGACCTGTGACAAGTATGACAGGTTCGAGGGAGTCGGTTCTGGATTCCGTCCAGGAAACATCCCGTCCTGTTGCGCATTTAGAGAGAAGACTGTGCATCCTAGCTCTCTCAAGAGCTTTGGGGTTGCCAAAGATCCCACACTGTTGGCACAATCCACAACAACTCTGAGGTTCTGACTTTCAATCTTCTCGACGTTGACGTGAGACTTGATGGCATCGAGGTAGATCCTGATTGCTCCCTCATATCTGTGACTAACTCCGATTTCCCTCCATTCAGCAGCTGTAAAGTCCTTCTTGAAATACGAGCATTCAATCTGCGTTTCGACCTCACGATTGACCTCGATTCCGTTTCGTCCCATCACTTTGATTCCATTAAACTCGGGAGGATTATGGGAGGCAGTGATCATTATACCTCCAACACAACCCAGACGCGGAATCATGAACTGTAGAGTCGGTGTGGGTGCCGGGCCGATATGAATAAC
>JBHLRV010000051.1:0-8200 GCA_048882205.1 Candidatus Thorarchaeota archaeon
GTACGGACTGACGGCCGTCTACTTCACAGGTAGTATGATTCGCCTTGGCCTGATTCTGGCTCCAGGTGTTGCAGTACTCTCGGCCGTTGCAGCCAATGGCATATTGTCCCCATTCGGCAAGGTAGTCACGCAAAAGTCCGTGTTCGAGAGGCGGCGCTTCCGGATGAGCTCTTCCTTGACATCTGAGCATGCAATTGCTGCCTTTGCATTCTTGGGGCTTCTAATCTCCGCAAACGTGATTCTGGGGACAACCTACGTCACAGAATTCGCCGGTAGCCCTGAGTTTGCTGCCGGCCAGCTCTCTTCGGGACAGGTCTTCACAGACTGGCAGACTTCTATGACCTATGTCCGTGACGTCTTGCCTGGAACTTCCATCATTGCCAGTTGGTGGGACTATGGCTACTGGATAAACACCGCCGGAGGTGCGTTATCGATAGTGGATAATGCCACAATGAATGGAACGCAAATCGCACTGATGGGCTACGCCATGGTGGCATTGAATCTAACGGAATCGCTCAAGACATTCAAACTCTGGGATGCCACTCATGTGCTAGTGTACTATGGCCATCGGTCCAATCTAGGCGGTGACGATGGCAAGTGGCCCTGGATGGTCCGGATTGCTGAGGATAGGTTCGGAAGCCAGTTGATTGACGATGCCTGGTACCTAGGTGACAATCCAAGCACACCGGACATCATCGAGGATGAATATCCGCTTGAGGCGTTCTATAACTCCACAATCTACAAACTCATGGTCTATGATGAGCCCTTGACCGAGGAAGAGGCCCAATCGAGGGGACTCTCGACGGACAGACTCATTATGGACCGGGTGTACCTGAACACGGGCGGTGACTGGCTCAGCCACATGCCCGTTGATCTTCATGGTGCTTTCCAAGGGCCCTACTATAGCTCTGCCTATGGAACTGTCAAGATCTACGAGATTGACTATACCATGTACTATCAGTACTTGAACCGGACCTCTGCCGACTGGATCTCGGGCCTGGGAGACATAAACCAAGCCGATATGGACGGCATTCTGTCGGATAGCGAGAAGGCTCTGAGCAGCTACGAAGTGGTCTTTGGTGGCGGGTACACAGCAACTGTGTACACCGGCGTCAGCTCATCTCGTATCTATTATGGAATTCACATGGACAACTACACCCTAGGAGAAGACTCCTTCGGGATACAGCTAGCACCAGCTGGTTCGCCTGAGGACTCTGACCTGCGTCTCGTGAACTACGATGGTCAAGAGTTCTTTGACGGACATGTGGCCTTCGATGGTTCCTGGGTTGCGGATTCGGGTGAAGTGAACGCTACCGAGTTTGCTACTGGTGACAATGTGATTGAGTTCTACGTTCGAATGAACCAGAACAATCCTCAGGACATCGCCATCAACCCTGGAATGAACTATGAGCTTCGGCTGCTGTTCTGGAATAACGTGAACACAGGCGAACCAACGTTCGACTCGGACTGGACTACGGTCTGGGCTGAGGTACAGCTGTACTGATGTGGTAAGGAATCGGCGACTGGTCACCCTATCAGTGGCCATAGGAATCTCCCAGGTGACCTGCTCCTACTCAGAACGTAACCCTGCCCTCTTCTTTGCCTTTCTTCGGTACTCCCCATACCGGTCTTGAGGGCTATACTTAGGCGGATGTGGTGTTACAACAGACTCTCCACACTTTGGGCAACTCCGGTCTTCGAGGGTGTAGTGTCCACATGCTTTGCACTTGAAGAGGCGAGTCATGACCAATCACTATTTCCGCTCAAAGTCTATGGTTCCGTTCTTGCCTTCCACAGTCTTGGTGACCGTTCCGAGAACCTCTGATAGCAGTTCTTCTGCTTCTCTGTAGTCTGGACTGGTGATGCGCAGCTTGTAACGCGGCGAACCAAGGGTATAGATCTCAATGTCAGACTTGTCCCTAGATTCCTTCTTGGTGAGCCCATCTGATAGTGCCTTCTTAATCACCTCTACTCCTTCTGGTCCTGGCACAAGTATCTTCATCTCACCCTCAATCTCTACAGAAGGGATCTCGATCCTAGCTTTTGCGAGATCAGCCACTTGTTTCTTTAGCTTCTTTGTAGCCTCCACATGCTCAAAAGCCTCAACGCCACTGTCGGCAGCTATCTCTAATGCCTTGTAGATCTCACCAAAGGCATCTTCAAGAGGCCATCCTATCTTCTGATAGATCACTTCAAGAGTCATGCCGTTCTCTCGAGCAATGAGTTCCAACAGTTTCTCCGCTTTCTGAGCACGTTTCCATTCGTTGTTCTTTGCTCTCTTCGCCTCGGTAGAAACCCTTCGGAGAGAACAGTCAATGTGTTTCTTCTGCTTGTCAACTTGAAGGACCTTCACTACGACCCGTTGATTCTCATGAATGTGATTGCGAATGTTCCTTACCCACGTGCTGCTTATCTCCGAAATGTGAATGAACCCCTCCTTCATGCCGTATTCTGGAAGTGTCACATATGCACCATAACCGGCCACCTTAGAAGCCACTGCCACAGCATATTCATCCGGTTCAGGCCATTCAGCACGTTTCAGGACCATTGTTTCTACTCCTTGTCGGGAAACCTCAAGGCTGCTCTAATATAGATTTGGGAGGACGGCACGCACGCGAGGACCGTCAGAACGACCATGTTCACGAAAACTGGTCAATCTCTCTAGCTATGTCCTCAAGCTTGGCTCTACCACCTCTAGGCCGAGCCAAGACCTTGTCACAATTCAGACACTTTACTTCAGTCGATGCGTGTGCAAAGATTATCTGCTCATTCTCACATTCAAGACACTTGACCCTCAGAAACCGTGATCTGGGCTGTTGAACAATCTCTCCCTTTGTCAATCAAATCACCTACGTACGTTGGACTTCCACTTTCTTCAGTCTCATGCTTTTCGACTGCACTATGTAATCACACTCATTGCACTTGTAGTTGAGCACAGTCTTCTTTGTCGTCTTGGCAAAGCGTTTCTGGATGGGTTTCGGAAACGACCCATATCCCTTTGTCTTCCTGTCCATTCTACGCCTGCCCTCTGCTAGACTTCGGTCCTTGCCCTTCTTGTACGTTGAAATGGCGTGAACAGTGTACTTTCTGCATCGCGGACAGTACTTGTTCATCTCGCTCTTGATCTTCATGTGAGAATCACCAGTCTTGGGCCTTAGGACCCGACCTTCAGTTCTTTATAATCCTTAGGGCGTGTCACAATGGAGCTGTGGCGCACGACACACTAAATCAGGCCGAATCCATCTGCAATGTGTGCAATAATAGTCACGGCTACGACTATCGCTGCGAATATCACCACCAGGGTCGGACCTACCTTCACTCCAGGCGTTTCGTCCTCGAAGAAGCGGATCAGACCGGCGCCACCCGAGGGCATTGGGCCTTCACCTTTCTTCTTTCTGCGTTTCTTGGTGGTCTTTGGCATTCCATTGCATCTCCTGGATGGCCAAAAGAGCCGGTCCTGAGTTTTTAATCCTTCCGACATATCAAAGATGCTTTTCGGTCTATGGCGCATCCGTACAGATACAGGGTGACTCACCGCACCTCGAGCACACGTTGTTATACTTCTCAACCAGTACCTCCGAGAGATCAACGTCAAGAAGATTGGCCAGTGAGCACAGCCAAGCGAAGACATCGGCTATCTCATCACTGACTGCTTCAGGGCCCTTCTCCCTTAGAATCGCGTCACTTAGCTCTCCAAGTTCATGGAATGTCCGTAGGATCGTTCTCTCAACGCCCCTAGCCTTGTCTCTTTTGAAGTAGATTCTCCGCATCATTTCCTGTGCTTCTCTGGTGTCCATTCTCATCCCCCAGAAACGGGCCTACAAGAGCATAGGCCCTACTTGAATCTCAGGTGTGCATATGCATCAGTTTCGGTGTCGAAGGCATAGTGCACCTTCTGGTAGTCCTTTCGGAACTCTGACACCTCTGCTGCAATCTTGTCAGTCTTCTCTCCCTTCATCACAAGGCGATGCATGAAATCTGCAACCACATCCATCTCTGACTCTTTCATGCCCAACCTCGTCAGTTCGCTGGTACCAAGCCGGATACCTCCAGGAGTCCTGTAGTCTCGTCCGCGCTTCTTGTCCCAAGGAAGAAGGTTTCTGTTAAGCACGATGTTGGCGTCTTCAAGCTCCTCCTCCACAGTTCTACCGTCTTTCATTGGGGTTTCTGTCACATCCACCAGAATGACGTGGGATTCCGTAAAGCCTTTGTGTTCCGCGATGACGGCCCAGCCTCTTTCATGGAGTGACTGTGCCAGTGCCTTGGCGTTCTTCAGAATCTGGTCCATGTACTCCACGCCAAACTCCATCAATTCTGCCAGAACAACGGCGAGGCCTGCAACATTGTGAAGGTGGTGGTTGCTGAGTAGTCCTGGAAAAGATGCTCTCTTGATGGGTTCTGCAAACTCTTCTCGTGACAGGACAAAGCCATGCTGAGGACCTGGCATAGTCTTGTGAGTGGATGCGGTAACTATGTCAGCTCCTTCCCCAAAAGGATCCTGGAACCGTTCAGCTGCAATCAGACCCGTTACGTGGGCAGAGTCGTAGCCTATCGTCATTCCGTACTCATCTGCGACGTCACGGAATTCTTTGACTGGGTGCGGGAATGGAAACACGCTGCCGCCAAACAGCAGAAACTTGATCTCGTCACCTCTATCATGAAGCTTCTTAATCAGCTTCATACTGGCGTCAGCGTCAATGTTGAACTCCTTGTCGTCAAAGACCCAGTTACGAACCTTGTGGCCTCTGATAGCGCCAGCCGTCCCGCCTAGGCTCTTCCTTGCGTGAGATATATGCCCTCCATGCGCTATTGAGAGCGCCATCATTCTTTCGCCGGGTTCCATTGCTGCAGTGTACATCGCTAGGTTCGCGACGACTCCCGAGATTGGCCGGACATCCGCAAACTCTGCTTTGAACAGCTTCTTCGCAAGTTCGATTGTTATCAGCTCAACCTCATCGATGTGTTTACAACCCGCATAGACTCGTTCCCCTGGCCATCCTTCTGCATAGCGGTCTCGAAAGTCACAGACTATGGCCGATCTGACGGCTGGAGACGAAACGTTCTCGGAAGCAATTAGATTGATGGTGTTCTGCATCCACACATCGTGTTCTTCAATGAGATTGAAGACTTGGTCGTACAGCTTCTTGTGGTCGCTCAACTCAGACACTCCTCTGTCCCGGCGATGTGAGGCGCTAGATGTGCTCTCGTTATATGGCTTACGACCTGAACCAAGCGGGTTTTCGAGTAATCTCTAGGTTCTGATGGAACTCACATTGTTGTCCGTGGGCTATGTTCTGTACAACATGAAATGAGGTATGAAAAAGAAAAGGTTTGACGAGCAATCTTAGTCGAGTGCTCGTCTTCGCAACTCTTGTGAGTTGCATAGGATTGCTAGTATTGCTAGTGACTTCTAGTACCGGCGTCTGCGGCCACCGTAGCCGCCACCACCACGACGGCCTCCGCCGCCGTAGCCACCACCACCGCGGTCACGGCCACCATAGCCACCGCCACTTCGTCCGCCATAGCCGCCTCCGCCGCCATAGCTCCTACGTCGCGAGTCCTCATGCTCCTCGGCAGACATGTCAACGTCCATGTTGACCTCGTCTATTGCCTCATCAGCATCAGACAGCTCTCCATATCTCCCTATGTTGAGCCGCAGGTTGCCTCTGAAAAGACCTGTGTAGCCGTTCTTCAGCGTGTACGTGTTTCCAATTTCCACTTCGTCGATTTTCGCATCCCAAAGGGGTACTGATACAACCGCAGTTGAATCGCCAACTACAGCGTCCAGCACGCGATGGCCCTCTCCATCATTACGGGAAGTGACCTCGCGCTCTTCACCAGTTTCCATTACCTTGAAGGAAATGGTGACATTCTTCATTCGTGGCTTCAATTCGGCCACCGTAGCCTCAATAGGCTCTATATCGTCGTAACTCATAGTATATACTCTCACTTGAGAATAACAGGTCCTACAAAACTAGCGTAGTCTTCCGTGGAGTGCGATGTTGGACTAAACCTTCAAAGAAACCAATATGAAAAACAGCTCTTTCGTGGTATTCCTGCACCCTTATGCCGCTGGAGTTTGCTTATCATCTTATGTATTGGACCTATTCTAGCTAGTTAGCTGTTACATCAGGCACCTCAAAAGGCAGCTGATCGCTCAACTCAGACGCTCCTATGTCCCGGCGATGTGAGGCGCTAGATGTGCGCTCGTCATATGACTTGCGACCAGTTCAGGACACCCATGTGGCTACTGTCGAGCGCACAAAGATATCATGGTGGCGTAGAAAGCAACACACATAACAGAACACTCTGGAGCGAGCGCGGCGGGTCGCTTTGAAAGAGTTTGGAAAATCGAGGGTTCTATACATTGGCATACTCATGACTCTGGTGGCACTCTTGGTTCCATTTGCCTATCATCTTGACCTTAACCCATTCGGATGGAACTCGTTCGAAGCTGTCCTGTGGCGATATGTCGAACCCATATCGAGTTTTCTCATACTTGAGAATACAGCACACCTTTTCCCATACTATGTGTTCGGATTCGTGTTCATCATTCAACTCGTGAGGCACTATCAAGGCAAAGCAAGCAGACTCTGGACTCTTATTGCGGGTATCTATGCAGAGCTTCACCCCTTGTTACTCTCACTTCCCGTGCTACTCCGGGTACCGTTTACCATTGCTCCGGGGGGTGAAGTCATGTATCCTGTCCTCATTCCGATTCCAATTCTACTGTTGCTAGGAGCTGCTCTAGTCTATCTCAGACCACCAACGAGAGCTTAGAAGCATTAGTGCACCAAAACCAGTGATCAAGTCAGGGATGTCTGGATTGGTGGCGGGCTCAGCTGGGTTTCTGGACATTGAACTGGAAGCCAACTTGCCACAATCTCTATAGACTCACGACGAAGAAGACGCGCTGCGTGGGCCAGTGGTGTTTCCTTCTTGACTTACCTTCCTGCGATGTTTCTCAAGAGGTGGCTATGAAGTGGTGAACAAAGAATAAGACGAAATACACCTAGTAGAGTTTCCCTGTATTTACATTCAGACAGATTCGAACAACTCTAACCACATCGAATCTGGGAGCGGTTGTGCCAGTCATAGTCAATTCACATTCGACAAGAACCTCTCTTATTAGAGTCGCTTCAGTTAGACGACCCAAGTCCACCACTGTGTCGGCAGTCAGAGCCCTGTCTGCCAGATTCAGCCACAACGCGTAGAGTTCTCTTTTGGCAAGACCATCTACGCCATTTGTGCTATCCATTGACAGTATGGCAAACACCTGAGAGCAAGTTGTTACTTCACTGAATACTTCTGATGAACGGGCAATCTTATCAACCAGACTCTGAAGATACGTTTCACTATAGGTACTCGGTGCTGATGAGAATAACGCACCAAACTCATTTCGCCACCATTCAGAGAGTTTTATTGAGCTGGTAACTGGTGGAAGCTCCTTCCAATAATTGTAGAAATATTGCCCTCCTCCTCGAGTTCCACAACGCAATGGATTGAAGATATACCCATGAAGATAGGCGCTCTCAACATGGAAATTGATGACTTGAGCAAGCCACAAGTAAGCAACGGCTTCAACAAGCGCATTCTGAATAAGTGAATAGAATTGAGCACGTTCTAGACAATCATGAGACTTTGCCGCGTCCCTAATCCAGCCGTCCACATCCGGATCTTCATATCCAATACGACTAGCAAACACCGAATCACTCCTGGCATACGGCATAACATAATTGTCTGGATCATCATAGTCCGGCGCCCAACTGCTCCAAATCACCGGAAGCACCCCCTCCACAAATCTTTCCATGTACTCAGAGAATGACATACTCACCTTGGTTATAATCAAAGGCTGGCTGAGTTCTTTAGCTTGTTCATGATTCATGATGGCCATTATCGCCATTTTCAAGCTCTCAAGGATGTCAGGTAGTAGCCCATGAAGACCAGTTTCAGGATAATAGAGTTCTAACCTATAGTCATTGTCAGCAAAGATAGTATCGAGTCCGTTCTCCATTGCGCTATTCCATGCACCTACAGCTTTCTCGATGTCATATTGGAACTGGAATAGACTATCATCGAATCCGAACATTCCTCTTGGAATTGGTCCTCGTCCCTGCAAAGCCAGGTTATTCCACGCTCTATTCAGATAGTCCTCGTAGTCAACACCATAAGAGCAGGCTCTTCGGAAATCTATGTTCGC
>JBHLRV010000052.1:0-8125 GCA_048882205.1 Candidatus Thorarchaeota archaeon
ACTAGGCCCTCAACCTAGCGCCTTTGGCCAGGCTTGGCAACCTCCGCATGAGTAAGTGGTCAATCGAATCGTGGTTGCTGTTGTGAACCTCTTAAAGCTGTCGGACTTACAAGGGCTACTCTGCTTCGTATCTGTCCGGCTCTGCAAAGAAGTCCATTGCAAGTACGAAGGAGTTGGGCACTGCGTGATGAACGATGCCTTCAGGAATTGTGTAGGTGTCACCCCTCTTGTAGACTCGAGTTTCGTCGCCGATTGTGAGAGTCAATTCACCTTCTATCACGATTCCAAACTGGGCCGCGTGGCTGTGGGGAGGTACCCTGGCCGTAGACTCAATCTCAAAGAACGCAATCTGAAAGCCAGTTCCTTGCGCCAGCCACCCTTCGACACCCCTCATAGAGTGCTTGACTCTTGGGAGACTTTTGATGAAGTCTGGATATGTTGCTCTAGTCATATTAGTCACAGCTTTCGGAGTATGGTCTTCCTCCTATAACACTTGAGTCCTGTATTCAAGATTGTATTGTTCTTGGAATGAAGGAAACGCCAAGATGAAATGAGCGAATGCGCATCCCCCAGGGTTTCTGCCATTGGCTCACCCTTCAGAATGATTGCTAAAGACCGAGGCACAAGAAGAGATGAACTCGCTTGAGCTCATCTCTTCTGACTCTTCTGGATTCTACTGAGCAAGGATCGTGGTCTTTCTCTCTGAATCAACCACTTCCTCCATTCGCATTATAGTGGGAATGAAGCGCCCTACCAGCCCAATCAGGATTATTCCAACTCCGCTGATCAGGAACCAAGTGGATGCGCCCAGAGCGTCTGCAACCGGGCCAGCTAGAGCAAGGCCAATGGGTGCCATCATTGGTGACAGACTGATTATGACCGAGAAGACACGTCCCTGCATATCCTGAGGTACCACTGCCTGCAAGATTGCCATCAACGATCCGGAGGCCATTGGGATCATGATTCCTGCGAGAAACAGCCCTCCGACAGCCATGAAGAAGAAACCGCTTGGTGTTAACCCAACAGCGAGGACAGCAACTCCAGCGATAATGACGGTTGACACCACTGTGACCATACGCCGTTTGAAGCCACCCCACACGCTCAATGTTAATCCACCTAGTATCATGCCGACTCCCATTGCTGACTGAAGCCAGGCCAGTTCAATCGCTCCACCGCTGAAATGAATCAAGGCCAGAATTGGAATTAGTGAAGTAGCAGGGATCAGAATCATATTGATCATCATCAACGCAAAGAGAGTGAACTGGCCGCCTTTCCATCCTAGAAGGAACCCAACCCCTTCTTTCATGTCTGCCAGAAGAGTAGAAGAGTTCTCTTCAACTGAGGACTCTTTCGTTGGCTGAGGGATTCTAATCCACAACAATGGTAGTATTGCCGTAGCTGCAGTCCCGACATCTATCATCAATATAGTCTGGATTGGCAGAATGAAGAGGAGCAAAGCACCGATTGGAGGAGCGGCTATTTGAGCCAGACCGGAGAGGGTCTGATACAAACCGTTAGCTCTGGGAAGATGTTCGTCTGGCACCATAAGCGAAACTGAAGCTTGCAGGGCTGGCCATTGAAACACTCCAATAGCAGAACGAATCGCCATCACAGCATATACGTGTACAATCTGCGCAGACCCGAGTGCGAAAAGAGCCGCAAGTATAACAATCATCAGGGCTGCCATGCCATCTGAAACGATCATTACCTTCCTTCGATCCCAACGGTCAACTAGAACTCCAGCGACAGGGCTAGCTATGATCTGAGGCAAAAGAGCCACAATCGTACCGATTGCCAAGACTGTCGCACTACCTGTAGTGAGAGTCAACCACCAGACGAGTGCAAACTGCACAAGTGCGCTACCCACAAGAGAGAAGGCCTGACCTCCGAGGATCTTCATGAAGTCTTTCATCAGATTCTTCTTCTCAGCCTCGGGCTGTTGAGCTGTTGACACCATGTCAGTTGTTGGGTCTACTGACTCGCCAGCAGCATGCATGAATTCTAGAGTTTGATGTTTCTGTTCGAGTTCTGTTTCAAGAGTCATTTTCATAACAGTCCTTTACAGCGTTATAAACCGACCAGTCGGTTTTGAATTACTTATCAAACTAACCAGTCGGTTTTATTAATAAATCTTTCTCCTGACGTAAGACATCAGACCAATTGAAGACAAAACAAGGGAAAGTCAATGATGTTGGCTTCTCAGCTATTTCAAGGTCTGTTGCAGTTTCACTAATCGAAATACTTATTGGAAACTAACCAGTCGGTTTCATTAGAAAGAACTAGAAGGATGTGTGCGTGAAGTTGACACCAAAAGTAACTGCGGAGAAGAAGAAGCTCATTCTGGACACAATAGTTAGCGCAGCAGAAACCCTCTTTGGCAACAAGGGGTACCATGGGACTTCCATGGATGATATAGTCAAAGAGAGCGGCTATAGCAAGGGCGCGATATATGGTCATTTTGACAGTAAGGAACAGCTCTTCTTGGCTGTGCTCGATAGGCAGACAGGTGCGAGCTTGGAAGCTATGAGATCTCACTTCTCTCCCGATGATTCTGCCTGGACAAAGCTAGAGAAGATCTTGAACATGGAAACCGACAGCATATCCAGACTCTCAGATGAACAATGTCGGCTTTCTTTTGAGATTCAACTACAGATTTCTAGGCAGGAGTCTTGGAGATCCAAGATGGAACAACAATACGCACGAGCGCTAAGGTTCATAGCTGAGATAGTCGAGGATGGCATACGGACCGGGGAGTTCGAGCAAGACGTAGACGCCGAGAGCGTGGCAGCTATATTAGTAGGAGCTTCAAACGGCCTATCACTCTATTCACTTGTTACTAGCAAGCCGTTCAACTGGAAGAAGATCAATGACACTCTTGGCGCCATCCTACACAGAGGATTAGTCGCTACCAGCAAGTGAGGGGACTCCAAGCTAGCTTGGCATTGTTTCAGGTATTCGCTAAGTCTACAGCTGCTCTTGACTAGTCCAACGTGATGGAAAATGGAGCCCCGGGCGGGACCTTCGGCATAGCAAGAATGCTTCAGCTTTCGAACCCGCGATCTATTGCTTACGAGGCAATCGCCGTAACCACTTGGCCACCGGGGCTTGTTTCACGTCGAGTCCGCTCGTGAGCGTTAATAAAAGTTTATCATGAACGGAAATCGACTTGCACCGGAGGTCTCTCAATGACAATGGGTGAGATGGGAGAACGTCGATTTCTCAGGAGTATTCGTACTCTTGTAGGAGAAATAGCTGGGGCACGACTAGGTTTCGACGACGATGCATCAGATTTACCACTTACAGATGACAAGAGCCTCGTGATCAATGTTGACACCCTTGTCGGGAAGACCGATTGGCTTCCGGGGATGACAGAGGCCCAGGTGGGACGAAAGACAGCCGTGATGGCATTGAGCGACTTGACGGCCAAGGGAGCATCACCTGTGGCTACCATGTTGTCTCTCTGTGTTCCACAAGACTTTGAGGCAGTTGCTGCTCAAGAATTGATACGTGGGTTCTCTCAGTACTGCTTGAAATCCGGAGTTCCCTTTATTGGTGGCGATGTTGGGTCGTCCAGTGATGTTGTACTTACAGGAGTCGCTATCGGATTTGCTCCCCCGGATGGAATCGTATCTAGGGGTGGTGCCAGAAGCGGCGATATAATCGCAGTGACTGGAAAGTTCGGCTTAACTTCGGTGGCCTTTGAGATTCTTCTGAACGGCAAGAAGGCAGAAGACGAACTCAAAAGCAGGGCGTTTGGAGCTGCTTACAAACCGAACATCCACTATGGATTTGTTTCTGCTCTTGTCAAGAAGGGGGCCATCACTTCATCAATGGACAGTAGCGATGGTCTCGGGATTACCCTTAACACAATGGCGGCACACAGCAAACTCTCTTTCCTAGTAGAACACTTGCCCATTGCTGACGACGTGACCGGCTTTGCCCAAGACATAGATGTCCAAGAAATCAAGATGGTGATGGAGGGTGGAGAGGAGTTCATTCTTGTGCTAACTATCCCACATGACCATTGGGACGATGCGTTGAAAATTGCGCGAAAGACACGCACTCCTCTTTGGAGAATAGGCCACGCTCGTAGAGGTGAGGGCGTACAGCTCGAGACTTCAGAAGGGTATGTTGAGATCCCGCCGAAGGGCTACGACAACTTTAGGGAGTGGGAATGAACTGGACAGGGTAGTGATTGTTGATGGCTATGTAGATGAGCCCACATGTCTGGGTGTCCCACCCTACATCAGTCCCTATCCACGGTACATAGCTGGTGCGATCTGGACAGAGTCTCCGAGAACAGAGGTCCTCTATCAGACCATAGATGAACTTCGCAAGCTGAGAGATCCTCAGCACAAGTGGGCAGATGCAGACATGCTGCTCTTGATTGCTGGAATGATTGTGCCCGGTAAGTATCTTGGCGGCACTCCCATATCAGTAAGGGAAGCGAAGCGTCTATTCTCAGATGCAAGGATTGAGGACGTTCCCAAACTCCTTGTTGGACCCTGGGCACGATTCGGTTGTGGTCTTGAAGGTGGACGCTTGGCTCTTAGCTCGGAAATCCTGTCTCCACCGTTTGACTACATTGTGTCTGGTGATTCTGAGGTGGTCCTGGCTGAGATAATGAAGGCGGGCGGTGACTTGTCCGCAGTGGACATGGCCGCAGAGAGAGAAACCCTGGAGGATGTCCAAGAGTACTCAGTGCAAGGAGCACGTCTGATACCACAGCATCCAGGATACGAGCGCAGGTACATGATATGTGAGATTGAAACGTACAGGGGCTGCCCCCGCTACATAACAGGCGGCTGTTCATTCTGTACTGAACCGCTCTACGGACATCCGAACCAAAGGAGAGCATCTGACATTGCGAAGGAAGTCGAGGCTCTCTATCGTCAAGGCGTCAGAGCATTTCGCATTGGCAATCAGGCAGACCTTTTCACCTATGGATCAAAGGAGATAGGCGAGGAGGAGTTTCCGAAACCCAGCCCAGCAGTTATTGATGATCTGTTCAAGAAGATACGTTCAGTTGCGCCACAGGTGCGGGTCCTTCACATAGACAATGTGAACCCCGGCACAATTGCACACCATCCTGATGAAAGTAGAGAGGTGGCCAGAACAATAGTCAAACATCACACTACCGGAGATGTCGCCGCGTTTGGAGTGGAATCGTTGGATCCCGAGGTGGTCAGACGGAACAATCTGAAGGCCAACGAGGAAGAGGTGATGGATGCGGTTCGTCTCCTTAATGATATTGGTGGTCAACGGTCAAAATGGGAATTACCTCATCTCCTACCAGGAATCAATCTTCTTTATGGTCTCCCTGGAGAGAGCAAGAGAACCCTTGATTACAACATCTCGTTTCTAGAGCGTCTAGTTGAGGAGAACCTCATTGTGCGTAGGATAAACATCAGGCAGGTGATTGGCTTCGCTGGCACTAGAGTCGGTAGCGAAACACGGAAGGTCATCAAGAAACATCAGTTCTTCCAGCATAAGAAGAGGATCAGGGGAACAATAGATGTTGAAATGATGAAGCGTGTAGCTCCCCATGGTACGGTGATTCATTCTGCATTTCTAGAGGAGCAGAGAGGGACCATTCAGCTCTTGCGTCCATTAGGGACCTACCCGTTGCTTTGCTACATGCCAGATGGACAAGCCCCCAGGGCAATGATGAATGTCTTCGTCGTTGATCATGGCCCAAGGTCTCTCAGAGTGTTACCTTATCCATTCAAGGTTAGAAAGACCTCTCTGGCACAATGGAAGGCTGTTCCAGGTATAGGTTCCAAGCGTGCGGCACGGATAAAGACGGTCCCGTTTCCTAAGAGTGTGTATGATCTTGAAACACACATTGACGCACACCTACCAGAATGGTTCAAACGCACGTTGGATTTCGAGGACTAGTCACTAGAAATCTTGCTGTCTTAGAATGAGTCACATGGCGGGCCCGGCCGGATTTGAACCGGCGATCTCTAACTTAGAAGGCTAGCGCCCTATTTGCATCTCAAGGGGTCCAAACCCCTATGAGTCCAGGCTAGGCAACGGGCCCTGAGTGCGTTTCGCCTTGTTTCTCTTAAAAGACAATTGGTTAAGAACGACTCACAAATCTCAACAAGTACTCTTCACGACATCTCGATTCTCTGGACGCTCTCAAAATCGCCTACCAGAATCATCCTCTCCACGTGAACCTTCATGATTGCACAGTCGGGTGACTTCACGAAGTCCGTTAGGAAGGGATGTTTCTCTACCAACATGTCTGCTAGCTTCCTTCGCTCAGGCTCACTGGTATCCACGGCAGTGCCCATCACAGTCACAGACGTAGTATGACTGAAGTCAGAGGGCTGGTTCTTTCGGTCATCGACTATCAAAGAAACACGCGGATTCGCACTTATCTGACGGTACTTGAATCGGTCTCTCATTGTTGCAAAGAACACAGCTCTGAAGTCATCAGTGAATCTGAAGCCAACCAGACATGTATACGGCTGGTCCTGGCTTGACGTGCCCAGTACAGCAATCAGCTGGGCATCGAAGAGGCCTTTCAAGCGCTTGTGGGTTTCGGAATCTATGTCTGTCGCGATCATCTCCAAGATCCCCGGTATGATATGTCAGTCTATTGACAAAGCACTGTGATATAGTCGCTGGTCTGTTTGCAGGTCTTACTGGAGATTAGCCGCCGAGTGGACGTCCCACTGGACGACCACCAAGAATCCTAGCTGAGGAGGTAGAACTTGGAGAATTTCTCCCTCTTCAAGAGAGGAAGTAGCACCAGCGCCACAATTACGATGGCTGCGGTTCCCAACGCAACTAGGTAGATGATGGGTATAGCTGATTGCTTGGTCGCTATACCAACGGTTGCCCACACGAAGACAAGATTGAACGCAAAGTCCCTTCTTCTGACCAGTATGAGCAGATTGATGATTAGGGCCACAACAATGACTGCCGCAGTCCAGCTCTCCTGTATTGCTTGAGGGATACCGGGGCTTCTGCCGATATAGTTCAACACTGATGCAGTGTTCGCTATTGTAGCAACGGACAACCAACCAAGATAGACACTCAGTGGAAGATGAACAGCAAGCTTGACCCTCCGAGAAACCTGATTCACTCCGACTCCGAGGCGAAGGTAGATCAGCAGCAGTACCAGGAAGAGCCCGAAAATGGGTACTGTTGTGAGAAGTATGAGATCATTTGGCGGCGGATATGAATAGTGAAAGATGGTGAGCCATACAATGTTGATGATGGCACCAAGTAGGTAAAGAAAGCCAATCTGTTTGAGATAATCCTCATTTCGTTCACTTGATCTTGCCTGAAAGATTGTGAACACAATCAAGAGAGTGTAGATCACTCCCCATATTGAGAACACGTAGTTTGCAGGTGTGAAGAGGTTTGGATAAGCGTTCGAAACCTCACCAGTTGTAACGCCATTGAGCGGAAGAATGTTCACCAACGCATTGAACAATATACTCCCAACAATCGCAACGATGTTTGCAGCTTGGAAAAGAATTGGATTTGTATTAGTCGACATGACCACAGTGTATTAACTATAGTAAATAAACCTATCGAAATTGTAATGGTCTGCATAGTCCGAAATACTGGTTGCTGGTCGGAACTACACATCCATGGAATGTGGCCCCGAGAGCGTTTCTCTACTCCCGGGCCGAGTTTGTGATACCGGGGTTCTCACCCAGTCAGATTACGAAAGAAGGTGGATACATTACAAAGTACTGGACTACAATTGAGAGTAGTATTCCACTGAAGACAAGGCTCCTGCCTCTCTTCATATTGACATCCGTAAACCAGAGTATCGCACCAACGAGGACAACTATCACACCTGACACCCTGCCAATGAAAATGAGAAAGTCCCAGATCTCTGCAAGATATGTGGTTATCATGCTCACGAAATCAGTCAAAGGACTCAGTAGTTGGATATGCTGCACTCGCCTCACCGCTATTTCATTCGACAAGCGCAATTTAAGGTCCTGAAGAATCAAAGAGAGAACAGGAGTCCAGGCACGAGGAAAACCTATCGCTGTCGTTTCTGTAAACCATCGCAGAAGGCAAGGATGTTCTTACCGAGGTCCTGAAAGTTATATCCCCCCTCCAGCAGTCCATAGCGACGGCCTTCACATCTCTC